>DATJEX010000134.1:0-4703 GCA_035496135.1 Bacteroidia bacterium | reverse complement strand
TTTCATTGAGGTTGAGTGATCGGAGATTTTTGAATCTGAAAATTTCTTCAGGGAACTTTGTGAGATGATTGCTGCTCAGGTTGAGATCAAGAACGCTGTCGGGATGAACCATTCCTTCGGCGATCGAAGTGTACTGGTGAGGAAAAATATAGATCTGCGCACCGAGTACGAAGGGGAGAAAAAATAAAAGGAAGAGGAGATTTTTTTTCAGGCGAAGCATGCTATAACTAAGTTAGAAATTAGCCGCAGATTCACGCAGATTGTTTTCGCAGATTCACGCAGATCAATTTGACTCTGTGAAAATCTGCGGTTAAATCTGCGGCAGAATTCTGTTGTCATTTCATATCACGATCTCCGCTCGGGGCCAGCGCGTGGAAAATCTGCTTTGCGAATCAGCGTCGCCGCATGTAAATGTCAGACCACGGTGTATTCATCGCATTTATCCTGTAAAGGATCATGTAGTCGTTGTCCAACCGGAGAATCTCAAAACTGGTTGTGTCTTTCTGAGCCGGGGAAGCACTGAAATGAAACATCCGGAAAGATGTTTTAGCGGAATCGATCAGGTAACTGCATTTATTCCAATGCGCCGGGCCACCGATATCCATGGTGCCGTCCGTGTGAATTCTCCAGTTGGCGAAAGTGAAGTTCTGATCCGAATAACCAATCGTGTCAATATGGAAACACTTCACTTCTGATCTCTTTCCTTCTTCGCCACCGCACAGGAACCAACTCACGTAGATGTTTCCGTGAACATCGAGGGGCTCTTTGTAACAGTTGGTCGCCGTGTCGGCAACAGAAATTACTTTGGTAGAATCGGGTGGAAGAGGAAAATCAATTTTCCGCGGCAACGACATGCAGGTTTTCCAAACGAGCGCGATCAATCCAATGATCGTGAAGATTATTACAAAGGAGCGCCAGGGTTGTTGCATCCGTAAATATACGATGGGCTATGAATGATTTCCGCTTAAGTGAAACCTTAAGTGGCTCAGACGCAGGGATGCGGAGGAAAGTTTTATGGCTCTGAATAAAATTCAGAAAAGCCTCTAGTTTAAGCTAAATACATCGTAATCATTAAATGACTTGCTCGTTTCCTTTCCAAAGTATCGGTAATGAATTTTTAGAGTCTTCGGCACGCCATAGCATGGATCTCCAATTCCAAAAAAATCCGGAACCACTGTACCAGTCAACACGCCCTTTTGAACTAGTGCCTCAACTTTATCTGTTATTTCAAGTTTTTTATTCTCCCATTCATAAGTCGCAGAATAAATTCTTATCGGCGTCCTGTTAAGTCGCCAATAATCCAATCCGTCATATCCCACTTCTTTTTTACAGAATCCATGTTCAAGTAAATGATTCATTACTTGTAATATTCTTTCGTAACTCAAAGCAACATTATCCCGTATTGATTGGATAGTAAAGAAATCATAATTGTGTGAAAAAATTGCCTGTAAAAATTTGTTGAGTTCATTCGGTCCAAGCAAGTTTGGCCTGTATTTCTCAATAGAGGCTTTCAATTCGGTTGGAACTCTGTCTGATTTGTCGGAATTCGTGGGTTCTTTGATCAACCTAATACCTTCCTTGTTTCCCTTAAGTTTACATCTGGTAATTTCTTTAGGATACTTTGAAATAAGTTCAATAACGTACTCCTTGCTCAATCTGGGATCAATGTTGGCAAGTAAACCTTCGAAGGAAATCGCACTCAAGTTTTTGCTTACTAAATATGTTGAGATAAGTAGAAAATCTGTTTCGAATTGAGATTTTGGCAAAGATTCAACAATCTTATTTTTTCTCTTTACTGCTTTTATTTTCTGTTCAATTAATGTGCATGCAGCGCCAAGTGCTGATTGAGGAGTTCCTAATTCAGGTTGTTGAAAGGATGCAGGAGTTATTCCTGCTAAATCAGAAGGCAATTTGGGCTGAACAGAACGGTCAACCACAAAAAAAACTCTATCCCTTCCTAAGCCACCCATAAACAGGCCCAGTTCAAAGATCACATTGTCTCTTGGAGATTTATTTTCAAATCCGCGACTTATGGTTATGTCATCGCCAGTGATAATAAGGATCGCGAAGTCAAAATTTTGAATGGAACTTACAAGCGATTCAAGTGTACCATCGGAAAGGCCAAATAAGCCCTGATGCCAAATTTCGCTTTCGCAAGAGTATTCAAGATTAACCTGAATAGCCTTTGCATATTCAAGACCTTCTTTAGAAGATCCGATAAAAACATAGGGACGCTTATTATTTAATTCCATTCAAGCGCAATTTCTAAAAAAATCCCGAACTCATTTCTGAATTCGGGATCTGTGATTTTCATTTATTACTTCTTATCATCCTTCACTTCCTCAAAATCCACATCCTGCACTTCGCCATCTTTCTGTCCGTCATTCTGTGGATTCGGATTAGCACCGGCGTTTGCATCAGCAGGATTTGCTCCGGCCTGCTGCATCGCTTCATACATTCCGGAAACAACACCCTGGAGTTTTGTTACTCCTGCATCAATTCCGGCAATGTCTTTCGCTTCGTGCGCTTTCTTCAATTCAGCGAGTGCATCTTCGATCGGCTGTTTTTTATCAGCAGGAAGTTTGTCGCCGAACTCTTTCAGTTGTTTTTCTGTCTGGAAGATGAGTCCGTCGGCCTGGTTTATTTTTTCCACTTCTTCTTTCGCTTTCTTGTCGGCGTCGGCATTCATCTCCGCTTCGCGTTTCATTTTCTCGATCTCTTCTTTCGAAAGACCTGAAGATGCTTCGATACGGATGTTCTGCGATTTTCCGGTGTTCTTGTCTTTGGCCGACACATTCAGAATTCCGTTCGCGTCGATATCGAAAGTAACTTCTACCTGCGGAACTCCGCGTGGTGCCGGTGGAATTCCATCAAGGATGAAACGGCCGAGCGTTCTGTTGTCTTTCGCCATCGGACGTTCGCCCTGGAGAATATGAATTTCTACACTCGCCTGGTTATCGGAAGCTGTAGAGAATGTTTCTGATTTCTTAGAAGGAATGGTTGTATTCGAATCAATGAGTCGTGTACAAACTCCGCCGTATGTTTCGATACCGAGTGAAAGCGGTGTAACGTCGAGGAGCAATACATCTTTCACTTCGCCTGTGAGAACTCCACCCTGGATCGCTGCACCAACTGCAACCACTTCATCCGGGTTCACACCTTTCGAAGGTGCTTTGCCGAAGAATTTCTGCACCGCGTCAACGATGGCAGGAATACGTGTCGATCCACCAACGAGAATCACTTCGTTGATATCGTTCACAGAGAGGTTCGCATTCTTCAACGCGGTTTTGCAAGGCTCGATCGTACGTTTGATGAGATCATCAACGAGTTGCTCGAACTTCGCGCGTGAAAGTGTGCGTACAAGGTGTTTCGGAATTCCGTCCACCGGCATGATGTAAGGAAGATTGATCTCGGTAGAAGCAGAGCTCGACAATTCGATCTTCGCTTTTTCCGCAGCTTCTTTCAAACGCTGCAATGCCATCGGATCTTTGGTCAGATCAAGATTTCCATTCTCCGCTTTGAATTCTGCAACGAGCCAATCAATGATCTTCTGGTCGAAGTCATCACCACCAAGGTGTGTATCACCATCAGTAGATTTTACTTCGAATACCCCGTCACCGAGTTCAAGAACAGAAACGTCGTGTGTACCACCACCGCAGTCGAACACAACGATCTTCATATCGTGATGTTTCTTGTCGAGGCCGTACGCGAGCGCAGCAGCTGTCGGTTCGTTGATGATACGGCGGACTTTCAGTCCAGCGATCTCGCCGGCTTCTTTCGTTGCCTGGCGCTGTGAGTCGTTGAAGTAAGCAGGAACGGTGATGACCGCTTCTGTGACTTCTGTTCCGAGAAAATCTTCGGCGGTCTTCTTCATTTTCTGAAGGATGATCGCTGAAATTTCCTGCGGTGTGTATTTGCGGTCGTCGATCTGAACGCGTGGTGTATTGTTATCTCCTTTCACAACGCTGTACGGAACACGTTTGATCTCCGATTCGATCTCGGCATACGTGTGGCCCATGAAACGTTTGATGGAGTAAATGGTTTTTTTCGGATTGGTGATGGCCTGGCGTTTAGCAGGATCTCCAACTTTGCGTTCTCCGTTGTCTACGAAGGCAACGATCGAAGGCGTGGTTCTGCGTCCTTCGCTGTTCGGAATTACAACAGGTTCGTTTCCTTCCATTACAGCAACACAAGAGTTAGTGGTGCCGAGGTCAATTCCAATGATTTTTGCCATGATTATGTGTTTTAATTACGGTTGCAATAGGTCAATATCCGTACCATCAGGCAAAAGCCTCAATATTGGCAGAAAAGCTGGGAATCAGGCGGAATGAATCTGCCACAAAGGCAGAATGGAAGACGGAAATGGGAGGCCGGATGTCGGAGGCCAGGGCAGAGAAGCTGGATGCCGGACGAAGCGAGTGGAAATAAAAAAGGTCAGATATAGATCCGACCTCCGTTCTTTGACTTCCGTCCTCCGATCACTGACAACCCCAAACGACGTTGTTACGATCGCCGAAGCGCATGTAACAGCTGAACTGTCCGCGGGAAAGTGTGTCCTGTGTGAGCGGTGTAAGGATAAGATTCGTTTTGGTCTTTGCAACGCGCGAGGAGAATACACCGTAACCATTCACGATGTTGGTGTAGAACGGTTTTTCCTGGACGAGTGAAGTGGAAGGACCGTTGAGATTCATGTACGTGTCAAG
>DATJEX010000133.1:0-7088 GCA_035496135.1 Bacteroidia bacterium | reverse complement strand
TACACCTACACCTTCACAGCCGACAGCGCCTACCAGTTTCTTACGATCGGGAATTTCAGAAACGACCAGTCGACCACGTTGAGTTCAACGGGCAGCACGGGAGCCTATTATTTCATTGATAAAATTGAAGTGCTCAATACGCAGGCGGGGCCTTTGTCCATATTAAGCGATACGGTCCGTTCCTGCAATGATCAACCTTATGTGCTTAATGTTGCTGTTCCCAATGCCAGTTATTCCTGGCAGGATTCATCCACTGATCCGACATTCACCGTTTTACAATCCGGGACTTACTGGGTCAACATCACGTACGCATGCGGGATCGTGAGTGACACATTTCATGTACTATCCTCTGACTGTACACCCGCACTTGAAATGCCGAATGTCTTCACGCCGAACAGTGACGGAACAAATGACCTGTTCATCCCGGTAAAGGCAGAAAATCTGACGGAAACGGTCATGATGATCTACAACAGGTGGGGACAGGAAATATTTGAAACAGGAAACCTGGATCCGGGTTGGGACGGAACTTCCAATAATGAAAAGTGCGCCGATGGAACGTACTACTGGATCATTGAATATGATGATTTTTCGGGCACTGATTATTTCAGTTCCGGATTCGTGACCCTGCTGCACTGACAAAGAAAGAATTCTTTGTAACCTTTCGGCTCCTCACCTACTCTAACCTAACAGAACCGGTTTTCCCGGGCTTTTGCGTAACTTATAAGAACTGTATTATCCATGAATTCATTTGAACAATATTCCGATTCCGAGATCATCCGGAAGATCCTTGAAGGCGAGCTCGCGCTGTTCGAGATCCTGATCCGCAGGAACAATCCTTATCTCTACAAAGCAGGACGGAGTTACAATTTCAATCACGAGGACGCGCAGGACCTGATGCAGGATACGTTCATCGATGCGTACACCAATCTTTCGAAATTCGAGAGCCGTTCCTCTTTCCGGACGTGGATCGTGAAGATCATGCTCAACAATTGTTACCGAAAACAGCAGAAAGCGAGTTTCAAAAATGAATCACAAAAAGAGATCAACGAAAAATCCATTCCCATGTTTTCAGATAAACGAAATGAAACTGGTCACACCGTCATGAACCGCGAACTGAATGCGGTCATCGAAAACGCACTGCAGAAAGTCCCGTTCGATTACCGGATGGTGTTTTCCCTTCGAGAGATGAGCGGACTCAATGTGCAGGAAACCGCCGAAGCGCTCAACATCAGCGAAAGCAATGTCAAAGTCAGGCTCAATCGTGCCAAAGCGATGCTGCGCAAAGAAGTGGAACGGTCGTACAGCGCGCAGGATATTTTTGAGTTCAACCTCGTCTATTGCGACGCGATGGTGAACAACGTGATGAATAAATTAAAAGAACTGAACAAATGAAAATGAACACAGACACCATCGACATCATCGGCGATGAACATATCGGCACTTCACCTGAAACTCCCCTGCGTCCCGATGCGTTTGAATTAAGTGACGACATCAAGATCGAACGGATACAAAAACATTTCGCGGAGATCATGCATACACTCGGACTTGATCTTACAGACGACAGCCTGAGCGGAACACCGCATCGCGTGGCAAAAATGTTCGTGCAGGAAATTTTCAGCGGACTGAATCCGGCGAACAAACCGGACATCAAACTGTTCGACAACAAATATCATTACAACGAGATGCTGATCGAAAAGAACATCACGCTGTATTCCTATTGCGAGCATCATTTTGTCCCGATCATCGGGCGCGTGCACGTCGCTTACATTTCGAACGGCAATGTGATCGGCCTCTCGAAGATCAACAGGCTCGTGCAGTTTTACGCGAAACGCCCGCAAGTGCAGGAACGTCTGACGAACCAGATCGCAGCCGGGCTGAAAGAAGCGCTGCAGAGCGAGGACGTAGCAGTGATCATTGACGCCGTTCATCTCTGTGTTTCATCCCGCGGAATACGGGATACGAACACCAGCACGTTAACGGCAAGTTATTCCGGAAAATTCAGGGATGAAAAAACAAAAACAGAATTCATCCTGCAGGTGAACAACAGTAAGCAAACAGTTTAAAACAAATTCACATGACACACATTGTAAAGATCCTGTCGATCGAAAAGATAACGCACGATGTTCTGCGGATCGTAACCGAAAAACCTTCCGGCTATGATTTTGTTCCCGGGCAAGCGACGGATGTGTGCGTGAACAAAGACGGATGGAAAGAAGAGAAAAGAGCGTTCACGTTCACCTGCCTTCCTTCCGACAACCATCTTGAATTCACGACGAAGACCTACCCTGAACACAAGGGCGTGACGAATCAATTGCTTCAACTGAAGAAGAACGACGAACTTATTCTTCATGACGTATTCGGCGACATCGCTTACAAAGGCGAAGGTGTGTTCATTGCAGGAGGCGCAGGGATCACACCATTCATTTCCATCTTCCGTGATCTTCAATCGAAAAACGCAGTTGGAAATAACATACTGATCTTCGCGAACAAAACAAAAGCAGATATCATCCATGAAGAGTTCTTCAGCAAATTACTGGGAAAGAATTTCATCAATATTCTCTCGGACGAAAAAGCGGAAGGCTGCGCGAATGGTTACATCAACGAAGCATTTCTGAAAGCGAATATTCCATCAGGAACAAAACACATTTACCTCTGCGGTCCGCCGCCGATGATGGAAGCCGTGGAGAAGATTTTGAGCGGAATGAAGTTTGATGAGAGGGCTATCACTAAGGAAGGGTTCTGATCATCAGCCTTCGACAGGCTCAGTCTGACAATCAGAATCCGCTTTCTTCCGTTGAGTTCGTCGCAGAGAGAATTACATACTTGATATCTTCTTCCAGCGAATTCCTTTCCTCTGAATTCAGAGACAACCACGGCAATTCAACTTCTCTTTTCCTGATCAACGCTTCCTTTTTTATTCTTGACCATCCTTTGATCTGTTTCTTCCGTGCGATTGCTTTATCCACATACTTATGTTCTTCAAACCAAACCAGCTTAAGCGGTCTTCTGGAAGCAGTGTAAGATCTTTCCTCCTCGCCCGTTTCATGCTCCAGCAATCTTCTTTTAAGATCGTTTGTTATTCCCACATAATAGGAATCATCTGAACACAATAAAATGTAAGTGTAAAATACCGGGTACATTAATTCACGAATTAGGAAAATTAAAATTCAAAAAATACAATATAGAATGTATAGTCGGCCGAAGATTGTCAAAAATTGACCTATCATCAGTTTTGTTGTCAGACTGAGCCTGTCGAAGGCGACAACAAAACTTTCTTCGTTTCTTCAAGTATATCAAACGCTTCTTTCGAACTTGCCGCTTCTGCGTACGTGCGCAACACCGGCTCGGTCCCGCTTGCACGTATCATCACCCATGATTCGTGATTGAGGAAAAATTTCCAGCCGTCGAGGTCCTCCACTCTTTCCACTTTATATTTTCCGAAAGAGGAATATTTTCCCGCTTTGCAATTCGTGAGCACTTTCTGTTTTACCGCTTCATCAATGTGCAGATCGACACGCTCGAATGAGAATGGCCCAGTGATCGCGTAGACTTCCTCGATGAGTTGCTTCAATGTTTTTCCGCTCTTCGCCATGAATTCCCAGATCACGAGTCCCATCCAGATGCCGTCACGTTCCGGAATGTGTCCTTTGATCGCGATGCCGCCTGATTCTTCTCCGCCCAGCAGAACATCTTCCTTCACCATGATGCCGCAGATGTATTTGAAACCGATCTTCACCGTTTCCAGTTCGAGACCGTAGTGATCACACATTTTTTTGATCTTGACGCTTGTGGAAAAAGCGGTGCAGACCTTTCCGCTCATCTTCTTGTACTTTACGAGGTAATGAATAAGAAGAAGAATGATGTGATGCGAATCGACAAAATTCCCTTCGTTGTCAAACAAACCGATGCGGTCCGCATCTCCGTCTGTTGCAAGTCCGCAATCAATTTTTCCGGAAGTACGGATGAGATCGGAGAATTCTTTCAGGTTGCGCAGGATAGGTTCAGGCGCCTGGCCCATGAATGAAGGATTGTAATCACAATGCAGTTTCGTTGCTTCCGGAAACAGGCGCTTGATCACATTCTGTCCTGCTCCGTACATCGCGTCGTAGCCGAGTCGCAATCCCGATCCTTTTATCGCTGCGAGATCAAAGTTCTTCTCGACATGAGAAATATAATCCTGCTCGAGATTCACCCACTGGAGTTGCTTCGTTTCCTGGTTACTTAGTTGGATAGCGTTGAGATCCACTGAGCAAACTTCCGGGATCATCGGCTCGATCACAGCGATCTCTTCCGGAGAAAGTGGTCCGCCGTAACCTGCTTTTAATTTATACCCGTTGTAGGAAGGTGGATTGTGTGAAGCAGTGATGATGATGCCGAGTGAAGTGTTGTAATTCTTCGCTCCGAGCGAGATCATCGGCGTGCTGACGAATCCTTTCGCGATGAAAACTTTGATACCATGAGCGAGCATCACTTTCGCAGTCGTTTCTGCGAATAATTCTCCTGCAAAACGACAGTCGTGTCCGATGACAACTGACGGGTCTTTGAAATTCTTTTTCAGCCACAACGCTGTTCCTTCCGTAACGCGCGCAACATTTTCAACAGTGAAGTCCTGTGCAATGATGGCACGCCATCCGTCGGTTCCGAATCTGATCTGGTACATAGTGTAAAATTGGATGGCAAAGATACACGTAATTCCATATTCATTATCCCCGATCCGTATAGTGAATTTGGTTAAATTTAGTCACCACGAAAGTCATTTCCATGAAGACAAAATTCCTGATCATCGCATTGCTCATTTCCGCAGGCATTGCCGCGCAGCACCTCAAATCTTTCACCGATCTGAAGAACGGAACGCATTACGGTTTCAAAGACTCTATCACAGGAAAGATCGTTATCCCTGCGAAATACGATACAACCGATGTTTTTTCAGAAGATCTGTGTGCCGTAAAGATGAGTGACAAATGGGGTTTCATAGATACAAAAGGAGTTGTAGTAATTCCCTGCGTCTATGATTTTGCAATGTTCTTCTCAGAAGGTTTGGCCGCGGTTGTAAAAGGTGGTAAGCCTGACGCTGATGGAAATTATCACAATGGATGGGGGTATATAGATAAAACCGGAAAGGCCTTCACCGAATTCAAATACGAATTTGCATGTCCTTTCGTTGATGGACTCGCCTCAGTTACGTTGAATGACCACGAATGTGTCCTTACCAAAGGCGGAAGGGTGATCGGAGGTCCTGATTTTGGTGAAGTCAGAAACAGTGGTGAAGGTTATATGCGTAATTATTTCGATGACAAGTATGGAATTCTCGACACCTTAATTAATGTGATCCTTCCACCGACATATTTGGGGATGTCTGCTTTTTCAGAAGGCCTGGCGGTGGTTGACCTCGGTGTATTTAAAGGTTACATCAATACCAAAGGTGAACTCGTGATCCCTCTGCAATTTTCTGAAGCTTCTCCATTTGAGAATGGAGTTGCAACAGTCATCTTTGGCTATGACGGCATTGAAACGAAGATCGATAAGAAGGGCAATATCATAAAATAGAGCCGCTATCATCGCTGTAGTTTTTTCTCACCGGATCATTTTTTGTACATTACCTATGGCAAAAAACTGAAATATGAAAAAACTCCTGCTCTCTTTCGTCATCCTCACAACAGCAATTTCCCTCAAAGCCCAGCTCAATGCGGGCACAGCTCCGGGTGGAATGTTCATCACGAATCCATTTGTCAGTGCGTCGCTCACCGCTTGTTCCACTTCCGATTCCA
The DNA here is from genome assembly GCA_035496135.1 of Bacteroidia bacterium. Lineage (GTDB taxonomy): Bacteria > Bacteroidota > Bacteroidia > Palsa-965 > Palsa-965. The sequence goes on along the minus strand of DATJEX010000133.1, from coordinate 1,320 downwards.
TTGCGTTCGACCTGAATTGTGACAATGTAAATGATATGTCGCTGTGGTTGTACAAAGGTGTCACCATGATCGACGGAGCGAATATGGGACTGCTGTATATTCTGAACGACAGCATCGAGATCTGCAAAGACACGAACGGATACTACTCGAGTTTTTCCGGAAGGCCGCATTATTTCAATAACGGAGATCCGATCGTGCAGACGAACACCGACATGTGGGCGCACGATTCAATTTACGAGTTGGGTGATTACGGCTGCATGGGTTGCACCGGCCCTTATTCAGAAACCAACATGTACATCGGTTACAGGAAAGGAAGTAACCTGAGCTGGATGAAAATTTCTTTCAGTTTATCAGACGGAGGTTCCTGTACAATGGCTGTTACCGCAACAATTTCGCAGATCCTCACACCTTGCAACACGAGCGGAGTGCAGCAGCTCTCTGATGGAAGTTCGTTCAGCATTTACCCGAATCCATTTAATGGTGAAACAACTTTACGAACGGATCAGCCGCTCGATAACGCGACACTCATCATCGAAAATTGTTTCGGCCAAACCGTTTCACGAATGGAAAATATTTCCGGGCAGTCCGTCAGCATTCCTGAAAATGATCTGCCTGGTGGAATATATTTCCTGCTGATTGAACAGGATCATCATGTTCTTGCTACGAGTAAACTTATGGTGACCGATCATTGATCGCGTTTCCCCGCTTCTTCCATTCTTATTATTTCCCGGCGACGATCTTCCATTGGGGAATGCGCCGAATTATTATCTGCGGTCACCTTCTCAAGAAGCGAAATATTGGTTATGGACTGATACGTTCATCCGGCATACCTTTCCCGTCACCGAAAAAATACATGCACAAGGATGATCATATCCTAAATTGACGATCCTCATATTCTTTCCTTTACTGAATTTTGACATTTGAGAATGAATTTCGAAAAACTTTTATCCGGTGGTGATCTCCGATCGATAGGCAAATGCGAAAAAGTGATCGCACAGGTCAGGACACAAAAAGATTTTGATAACCTGTTCGCTTATCTCTTTCACGCGGACAGGCTCGTGGTGATGCGCGCAGCAGATGCGCTCGAAAAGATCACACGCGTTCACCCGGAATATCTTGCGAAACATAAAAAAGAAATGTTCGCGCTTTTTGCATCTGCCGGAAACAAAGAACTCAAATGGCATATTCCGGTGATGATGGCACGATTGGAATTCTCAGGAACGGAATTCAAAAAAGTGTGGAAAGGGATCGTCGAATGGTTGTATGACAAAAACAATTCGAAGCTCGTGCGTGTGGGTGCGCTGCAGGGGCTTTATGAAA
>DATJEX010000132.1:0-10878 GCA_035496135.1 Bacteroidia bacterium | reverse complement strand
GTGTAATGCGAAGCTTCCTGCATGAGATATTTCACGAGCATTCCCGCGTTGATCTCATGATGTCCGCCCTGGATCATTACGATGTACGCAGGCTCCAGCACGAGGCTGTAATTCTTCACACCGATCTCCGCGTTTCCGTGTGCGACGAATTTCATCGGCAGTTTCGCGTCGTTATTTCCATAGAAAGAATACACCGGCTGATTGATGTGCTGCACGGAAAATCCTGCGCAGAAACTTGCATCGTCATTCGATGTGATCGTTGCATGTCCTTTTCCATAGAACCACGCGAGTCCGGCGCCGATATCCGCGTACGTGCGATTGGTCACGCCAACCGGTTCGAAATTCGGAGCAGTGAGATCGATAGCGCCATTGATGTATTGATTATCCCAGATAAGATTGGAGTAATTGATACTGCGCTGACCGAATCCGCCGTAGATCCCTGCGGAAATAACATTTTTGTCATCCACCGCAAGCACTCCTGACAAATGAAGTTGTCCAGTGGTCGTACCCATCTGCGCGTCGCCGGCTTTGTCGGAGAAAAAATCGATCCCGACACCCATGTGATTTCCACGATTGTTTTTCAGGAAAGCAACATCGGTCGCAACGTTGAACGTCTTGAACGGATTTGCCGTCACACTTTTCCACTGATCTTTATAATTCACGATCGCTTCGAAATCATGTCCCAGTCCGGCCGTTGCAGGATTCAGCAACAATGGAGTCTGTGACAATTGCGAGAAGTGAATATCCTGAGCGTACGAAATTTGTACTGCAGCGAAAGAAAGAAAGATGAATGTTTTTTTCATAGTGCCCAATTTTTTCCATGAAGGGATCGGGACGATTTCCTTCATGGTTATTTTATCAATGCGACATTTCCTTTTGCATCCTGCTGTGTTCCGTCGTACATCGTCGCGTGAACTACATACGTGAAGATCGCATCCTCACACGGTTCACCGCGCCATACGCCATTCCATCCCTGTGCCGGACTGGTGGAGTGGAACACTTCTTCTCCCCAGCGGTTGAAGACGGAGAATTCCATGAATTCGATACAATCTCCTCTCACATACAGGACATCATTCTGTCCGTCACCATTCGGCGAGAATGCATTCGGAACGAAAATTCCCAATCCGCAATTGAGTTCAACAGCAACAGTGACAGTATCAGTGAACATACAACCGAGTGAATCGGCAACAGTGAGTGTGTACGTTGTGGTAACGGTTGGCGATGCAACAGGATCAGGGCAATTGGTGCAGCTCAATCCGGTAGCAGGCGCCCAACTGTATGTTCCGTTTCCACCTCCCGTGCCGTTGAGTTGTGTCTGATCGCCTTGCGTGATCACTACATACGGACCAGCATCCGGATTCAATCCGCTGATACTTGGAACGGTTGCGATCGTTGTGGAAGTACATCCGCCCGCATCAGTGATGACGCAGGTATATGTTCCCGGTCCGAGTCCGATCGCTGTTTGTGTTGTTTGTCCGTTGCTCCATGCATACGTGTATGGAGGTCCGCCATTGAATGGATACACTGTTGCGGTTCCATCGAGAACAGTACATGCGGATGGAGTGACATCGATACTATCGTTGATCGCACTTACAAAAACAGTGACCGTGTCATAACTCGTACAACCGGCGGCGACACCAACCTCCAGGTAATAAGTGGTCGTGACGGTCGGCGTGACGGATATTGTATTCGATGTACCGACGACATTTGAATTCGCTGTCCACGTGTAACTATATCCATTTCCAGTCGGCGTTGTTAGCGTGACTGGGGCGGCTCCACACAGGACCGTATCATTTCCGGCCGACGCCGTTGGTTTGGCGATGACGTTGATGAGGAATACCGACGTTGCCTGTGAACATTCGTTGATCGCGTTCATGTGCAATTGATAATTTCCGGTATTCGGGAATGTGATATCAATGATGTTATTCGCCGTGTCGACAATGTTTCCTCCCGTGCACGACCAGCTGTAATACGTGTCGTTGCTGAAGATCGTGGAATACGTGACCGTATCACCCTGGCAGACGTTGTGCAATCCCGTGATCGTAACGATCGGATTTCCTATCACAACGATCGTGCACACCGGTGACCATGGACCAACGCAGCCGTAACTTGTTTCCTGCACTTTGAAAGTGAGGATGCCAGGTCCGCCGAGATTTACGTAAAGTGAATTCGAATTCGCGCCGGATGGAGAAACGAATGGTACGCCACCATTGATCCCGTTGCAGGACCACATGTAAGTGGAGTTGTCGGAATAATTGTAAGGAGAGAAGAACAGCGCGACGATATCACCAACGCAGAACGTATCACGCGGAGTGAAGGTGGTGAAATCGTATGATGTGATGACCTCTGCGTTTGAACGCGGCGCACCGATCGTCAAACGGATCAGGTTTCCGAGTGAATTATCCGGAACGCTTGATTCTGTCGCAATGGCGCGGAGATAATTCATACCGATCGGAACCCCGATGATCGGAAGCGAATCCTTACACGGAATATGAATATCGATCAGCGTATCGCTCGTAGCAGCCTGCGATCCAAGAATTCCATTCGGACCGATCTGTGCGAACGTCATGCTGCTCAGCAATTGCGTTTCGAAAATATTTCCTGGTCCGTATGTCGCTGTGGAGTTGAAGGTATGCACATCCACATCGATCATCGAATCGGCACCGGTAGGATTGATCGCGCAATCGGTGACGCAGAAATTCAGATCCTGGTGTTCATTCGTATTGATATCGCAATCACCAACACAGAATGGTCCCCACGGAACTCCTACAGTTGCAGGATTGGAAGAATTGATACGGATGTAATAACCACATCCCGGAGGAACGTTCGGCATCAGTCCGGAAACTGTTCCAGGAGGAGAGCCCAATGCAGGATCATAGGTTGCGGAATTCGGGAATGTTCCCACTACCGGGGGATTCGCACCGAACACACCATTGGAATCGGAGATCTGTGCGGTGTAAACGTTGTTGGCATTGAAAATTCCGGTGGAATAGAATGGAACATCGATCGCACTACCCACGCACACGGCATTCGTATCGAATGTCACGACAGGTTGTAACGTGGTGATCGTATTCGGACAATTGACGATCTGGAAACAGGCCGAGGCTGTTCCCGTGAATATAGGAGGAGGCCCCGTTCGCCGTATTCGTATTTTGTAACAGTTACCAGCGGGAACGGAGTTCGGAAGAATGATCGCGAACACACCGCTCGTCTGTGGATTATTGATGCCTGCAACCCAAGCGTTGGTGGTATTGAAATTTCCGAACTGGTCAGAAAGATCGATCGAGTATGTTCCATCGCAGAGTGTATCGGTAAGATGCCACCAGATGAGCAGGAATCCTCCGCGACAAACCGGGTTCGGTGAAACGCTATCGACGATGATGTTGGAAACAGCAGGATTGTTACTCGCCACGATATTGATATCATCAACCGCGAATGCAACTGAATCGGGAGAAGGCCCGGAGGTATTTACAAAACGGAATCCGAAACGGAGATCATCGAGATTCTCAAAATTCGGATCGGTGATGTCCTCATATTTCCATTTGTATTTATTCGAATACTGGCTCAAACCGATCTGTGTCCATGGTCCGCCATTCGCGCTGTAGTAAACTTCTCCCCACGCCGTTGGTGATCCCTGGCAGAGATAGAAGAATCCGATGTGGACAGAATCCATTCCGCGTGTACACACGCCAGTGGTCATGTAGGCGAAACGGTCGGAATTCACGCCCGGATCATAATTACAATTGGTGATCCCCGAAGGTGCATCGTGAATGTGGAGGTATTGACTGTATGGCGCAAAACTGATCGTACCGCTGTAGGTACTGTCCTGCCTCATGGTATTGGTGTACGTGGGCGCACCACTGTAATTGTTATTGACGATCCACTGGTTGTTACCGCTGTTGGCTCCGACACCGGCTCCATTCAGTGTGAAACTTCCGCCGCCGGTTTGAAAATCCTCATTGTAGAGAATAGTGTTCTGCGCGTTGAGGGATACGGCGCCCGTGAAAATAAGGCTGAGAATGAAAAGTATTTTTTTCATTTTGGGTTTTGATGTTTGTGTTGACCGGGAATGGATCATCACGATGAAAGATGAAAGTGCAATCGGGTAAACTGAAGGTGTATTTCGCAGGGTGAGCTGATCAGGTGTTTGCTACGGCTAATATAGGATTTTGTAGCTTACGACTGGACGTCTTTTTTCACCCTTCATCCGGCCTGGAGAATGCCCCATTTGCATATGAAAATCCTGCTTTATCAAGGCTTGATTGATAATCCTTCCTCCATAGTTACCGTTTTCAAAAAAAAGGAACCACACCCCCGTGTGATTCCTCAGCGTCGCCGGGCTGTCTAACCCTTACGGATTCCCGGCAACTGACCCGTCTCTATTATAATTCCATCCCGATCACGAGCACATCATCCGTCTGTTCGAGATCGCCTTTCCATTCGTTCAGATGATTTTCCAGGACCGCATGCTGATCATTGATCGCGATATCTTTCATTCCTGAAAGCAAGGCACTGAATTGTTTTTTCATAATGCGTTTTTCAAAAGGCCCGCCGAACTGGTCGCTGTAACCGTCACTCGACACATAGATCCTGTCGCCCTGTGCGTAACTGATGCGGTGCGTCGCGAATTTGCATTTGAGATCCATTGCGTGTCCGCCAATCGAATGTTTGTCGCCGCGTATCTCGAACATTCTTCCGCAGGTGAGGTAATACAGCGAGTGATTCGCCCCGGCATATTCTATCGTATTCTCCGTCGTGTTCACGAAACAGACTGAAATATCCATACCGTCGCGGATCATGCTGTCAGTGTTCGTCTGGTGAAGGCTCATCCGGATGCCAAGGTTCAGCCGGTTGAGAATATCACCCGGAATCGTCACTTTCTTATTCACGACAATGTCATTGAGAATGTGATAACCGATCATGCTGATGAGCGCCCCGGGGACACCGTGACCTGTGCAATCAGCGAGTGCGAATACAAATCCATCTTTCACTTCGGTGAAAAAATAGAAGTCTCCGCCAATGATCTCTTTCGGTTTATTGAGAATGAAAGAAGACGGAACCAGTTCCTGCAATTTAGTTGCACCCGGCAGCATCGCATCAAGGATCCGGCTCGCGTAATGGATCCCGGAAAGAATGTCGTTACGCTTGACCTCAATTTCTTCGTTTGCTCTCATCAATTCCATGTTGAGTATTTCCGCTTTTTTTCTTTCCAGCAGGATCTCGCGCTGCAGCATTGCACGTTCGATTGAGCAGGGAAGTCTTTCCACGTGCGACTTGAGTACATAATCGTTCGCGCCGTCGCGGATGAAGTTGAGTCCCGATTCCTGCGGCAATGATCCGGTGACCACGATGAACGGAATGTCGATCGAAATTCCCTTGAGCAGATGAAACGCTTCAATGGAATTGAACGAAGCAAGATTATGATCAGAGATCACAACATCGGGGTTGAACTCTCTGATCCCTTTCAGGAATTCATGGCGTGAATCGACCAGTTTGATGTCCACATTCAGTTTTGCTTTTTTCAGTTCGTAACGGATCAATTCCGCGTCTTCAGTTGAATCTTCGAGGTGAAGTATCTTTATTTGCTTGTTCATGGCGGTGGGGTTTAAAGGGTGGAGTTGAGGTTTTGGGTTGCTTTGTGCTGAAAACTGTAGGAGATCCCTGCACTCAGCATAAGTGTAGCAGCGGTACGTTCCCTGCAAATGGTGGTTCCGAGTTCGGGTGTTCCGATCGTGTGATACATTCCTGCACCGATGCCGTAGAACGAATGAAAATGTGAACCGTGGTCAAGTGTGAGCCCGAAACCCAATTGCATTTCAAGTGTGCGCACGCGAAGTGAATTGAAATCAGTGGTGCTCTCACGGTAGGTCCGCTCTTCTACCTTCACCGTTCTTTTATTGAGGAACGCCGAGAAATTGTAGTTGATATTCGTGAACACGCACAAGTGAGCTTTTTCCGGAAAATCTTTTGTGAGATAATAAGCATACGTGCATGACACGCCGGAAAAGTGAGGCTTTCTTGCCTGGAGGTTCACTCCGAATTCCAGCGAACCGGAATTGAATTGATAATTGGCCGTGAACGTTGGTGCGGATGACAGGCCGCTGCCTGACGCTGTTGTTTTGATCCCGAATCCTGCAGGAAGGACACGTGGAGTTGCAGATGCTCCAGACACAAGAAGTGTAAGGAAGGTCGCCGCAGCGATCCTGATGATGAGACGGGTGGTAAGAACTGCTGTTTTCATTTTGATCGGGGGTTTGATTTGTTTCCTTTTTGTTGTGTCCTGCGCTGTTTGTTTTTCTATCAGCGATTGACAACACAAAGGAATACCCGATCAGAAAGAATAGGAATAGAACAAAATATGCTTGTGCTGTAGAATGTGCAGGATGGCCTTGTGGTTGTTTCTACTACAACAACAGGTAGAACTACCTGAATGGAAAGAAGGCAATAGGGGTGCTGTCAGCTTGTTACAACCCTGAACAGGATCGTATTCGCTTGCACAGACCTGCTGCAGTCTATTGGAGATTGTTCTTGTAAACGTAGTTGACGATCTCGGCGGTGGACTTTAACGAGAGCTTTTCGAGAATGCGTGCGCGATAAGTACTGACCGTCGTCACGCTCAGCGAAAGTTCTTCCGCTACGCCGGAAACGGTCTTTCCCGAAGCGATCAGGAGCATGGTCTGGTATTCCCGCTCCGAAAGCAATTCATGCGGAAGTTTATCGTCTGGATTTCCCAACTGATCAACAAGAGCCGAAGCGATAGCCGCTGAAATATATTTCCTTCCGTTGAGCAGTGTTTCGATCGCTTTGATCATTTCTGTTTCGCTCGAGTCCTTTGACAGGTATCCATCTGCACCAAGTTTGAAAACACGGATCGCGATCTGTTCTTCTGCGTGCATGCTGAAAATGAGTACGCGCAATTTTTTTCCTTCATCACGCAGCTGTTTCAGGACTTCCAGTCCGCTCCTGCCCGGCATGTCAAGATCCAGGATGAGCAGGTCCCAGTCCTTCTCATTCATCATGCGGAATGCTTCTGCGCCATTGGAAGCTTCGCCGAAAACCACATCGCTGAAATTGCGATTGATGATCTGCTTCACGCCATCGCGGATGGCAGGATGATCGTCGGTGACGAGTATTTTTTTCATGAGTGATATTCCGGGATAACGAGTTTCACTTTTGTGCCTTTGTCTTTTTCGCTTGAAATTTCAAGTAACGCACCGATGTTATTCGCGCGTTCCTGCATGCCCAATAATCCCATTGAAAACGGATTGTCGAGTTTGCCTTCACTCATTCCTTTTCCGTCGTCGGTGATTACCACGGAAAACCTGTTGCCGTCATCTTCCACCATCACCCCAACTTTACACGCGCCGGCATGCTTCGCGATATTGGTGAATGACTCCTGGCAGATGCGGAAAACCGCGGTGGCTGTTTTCTTATCGAAATTCCTTTCTTCGCCGCGCAGCGAGAAAATACATTTGATGCCGGTCTTTTTTTCAAATCCTTCCGCCAGCCACTGAAGCGACGGAATGAGTCCGAGTGAATCGAGTATGCCGGGGCGGAGTTGTGTGGCGATCTTGCGCATGCTCTGCAATGATTCATCAATATCGCGGAAGATCTTCTCGACTTTATCCTTGTCTTTTTCTTCCGGATTCACTGCACAGAGATCGGAGAGTGAATATTTGATGCCCGCGAGCTGCTGGCCGAGTTCATCGTGAATTTCCCTCGCGATGTGAGCGCGTTCATCTTCCATCACCTGGTTCAGGTGGCCGGCAAAATTCCGGATGCGTTCTTCCGAGAGTCTCAGTTTACTGATCGCTTCTTCCTTTTCCCGCTCGAGCGATCTCGATCTGAGCGCATGAAGAATAGCGGGAACAAGGCGGAGCAGATTACTTTTCAGAATGTAATCGTCGGCTCCTTCTTTGATGCTGGTCACGGCGAATTCTTCCGAAACCGTTCCGGTGACCAGGATGAACGGCCCGGAAAATTTGAGCACTTTACAAAGCTTCATCGCTTCCATCGAATTGAAACGCGGCATGGAATGATCGGAAAGAATGAGATCAGGAAGAAAAGAATAATATTCCTTCATGAATTCTTCTTTTGTATCCACCACTTTCGCGACGAATTTCAACCCGCCTTTCCTGATCTCACGCTGGATAAGTTCCACATCCTCGGGAGAATCTTCAAGCATCAGAATTTTCAATTGCGTTTCCATGGAGCCGTTTTATTCAATTGTTATTTGGGCGATTTATTCGCGATGATCCAGTACAGGCCTAGTTCGGTGACGATCTTTTTGAACGATTCGAACTCGAGCGGTTTGACGATATAACTATTCACACCCAGCTTGTAACTCTCAACAATATCCTTATCGTGATTCGAAGAGGTCATTACCACGACGGGAATGTATTTGGTGCGTTCATCCGACTTGAGCGCTTTCAACACCTGGAATCCGTCCACCTTCGGCATTTTCAGGTCGAGCAGTATCACGCGTGGTTTGTCGTCCACTTTCCGCTCGGTATATTTTCCATTGGCGAAAACAAAATCGAGTGCTTCTGCTCCATCGGTGAGATGAACCAGTTTATTCCCGAGGTTGCTTTTCTGCAGCGCCCTGATGGCGAGTCCGGCATCATCCGGATCATCTTCCACGAGAAGTATTTCTACATCATGATAATTCGTCATTCGATCTTTTATTGAGGTTAATTATTTATTCAGCGTGAAATAAAACGTGGCGCCTTCATCCACTTTTCCTTCGGCCCAGATGCGTCCACCGTGCCGGGCAATGATGCGATCGGCAATGGCCAGCCCCACTCCTGTTCCCTCAAATTCCGCCGCGCTGTGCAATCGCTGGAAAACACCGAAGAGTTTGTCGTAATAATTCATGTCGAATCCCGCGCCGTTATCTCTAACGAAATATACGTGCACATTGTTCATGACCACCGAACCGATCTCGATCCGCGGAAAGTCCTTCTTGCTGGAATACTTGATGGCATTTGAAATGAGATTGCTGTACACCAGCCGCATCATACTGCTGTCACATTCCGCATCAGCAAACCGTCTGAGGTTGATCGAGGTGTCCTGCCGGGGAGAATAACGCAACAATTCTTCCGCGACCGATTTCGCGAGATTGAACATATTCACCTTCACTTTGATGATCTGCTGTTTGCCCATTCGGGAGAATGCAAGAAGATCGTCGATCAGTCTTGCCATCTTCGTCGTGTTGTTGGTGATCACTTGCACCAGCCTGTTTCCTTCTTCATCCAGCTTCTCCCCGTATTCTTCCACGAGGATCCGTGCGTAACCGTCGATCGCCCGTAATGGTGCGCGCAGATCGTGCGAGATGGAATAAGAGAATGATTCCAGTTCATCATTTGCCAGCTTGAGTTCGCGCACCGCATCGGCCAGGTTCTCGTCCGTTCTTATGCTCTCCGTGACATCTTCCACGCTGTGAATGATCATGGAAATTTTTCCGTCCGCGTCAAGCACCGGTTTATTCACCGGGCTCCAGTAGCGTTCTTCAAATGTTCCGTCGGGCCGGCGTATATCGTACTTCTGGATCTGCATCCGGTGCGCGTCTTTGTTCTTCATCACCTCGAGTAGTGATGCGCGCAGATTCGATTCTCCGTCTGCCTGGTGGTCGTCCGGATTATCAGGAAAGATCTCGAAGAGTCCATGACCGACAATGGAATCACGCCGCGTCATGGTTGCCTTGTTATAAGCGTCGCTTACCCCGGCGATCGTGAATTTTTCATCCGGAAGCAACAGAAGATACGCACCGGGTGACGCTTCAAAAATAGATTTGAAGTCCGGAGCATTTACAACATCCTGGTTGTCGTTGGCACGATGGGACATAGTTCACCTGTCAAGTAAGTTGGGAGTGCTTGGGGTTAATAAGTTCGTATAAAAATAAATTATTTTTTTAATTAATGTATGCCTTTCATGAAAACAAGGTTGAATTAAACATTTATTTACGGCTGTCTTCATTTGTTCCCGAGTGTGAAATAAAAAACTGCGCCTTCATTCAATTCGCTCTTGGCCCAGATCCTTCCGCCATGCCTGGTGATGATACGCTCCACGATGGCGAGCCCAACACCTGTTCCTTCGAATTCGGAAGAGCTGTGCAGGCGCTGAAAAACAGCGAATAATTTTTCGTAGTATCTCATATCGAATCCTGCACCGTTGTCTTTCACGAAATACACGGTTTCTTCTCCCTCCCGGAGTGAACCGATCTCGATCACCGGATCTTTTTTCTTCGAGGAATATTTGACCGCGTTCGAAACAAGGTTCACAAAAACCTGCCTGATCATGCGTACGTCTCCATCCGATTCCGGAAGTTCACCAATGATCACGCGTGCGTTTTTCGCAGACATCAAACGGACCTGCTCTTCGGTGATGGCGTGCGCGATCTGGTTCATGTTCAGTTTCACTTTCACCATTTCCTGTTTGCCGGTCCTGGAGAATGACAGAAGATCATCGATGAGATGTGCCATTCTTGCCGTGGAATCGATGATCACTTTCAGCAATCGTTTTCCTTCGTCGTCTGCATTCGCGGCGTGATCTTCCATGAAGATCCGCGTATATCCGTCAATGGCGCGGAGCGGTGCGCGCAGGTCGTGCGAGATGGAATAGGAAAAAGATTCAAGTTCCTTATTGGCTCTTTCCAGTTCCTTCGTTCGCTCTTCTACCTTGCGTTCGAGATTCAGATTCATCAGTTCGATCACACTCTGCGCCCGCTTCACTACGCTGATGTCGACCGAAAGAATGAATAATCCTTCCGGCACAGGTTGAATTCTCAACTCGAACCATCCTTTGGAGCCATCGGGATACTTGAATTCGTGTTCAATATTCCCGGGCTTGTGTTCTTTCATACAAGCGGTCAACACGAGG
>DATJEX010000131.1:0-7231 GCA_035496135.1 Bacteroidia bacterium | reverse complement strand
CGTGAATGTAGCCGGGTCCCACTGGAATGCTGTCGACACCAACGGAAGAACCATTGGAGTAACGAACGAGCCGGTAATTGCTGAGGTCGATCGAATCGGGTGTTGGGTTGTAAATTTCGAGTGCTTTACTGTTTGATGTTCCTTCATCATATTCAGAGATGAAGAGGTCGTTACACTGACTATGAGCAAAGACAGTGCTTCCAAGCGAAATGATCGCGAGTAAAAATTTTTTCATTTGGTGTTGAGGAAATGGAGGAGTGGTTCACTTACAGTTACTGGTTTCGGCGACTCCCGCCTGTAGGTGATCAGTACCTGTATTCGCGGCAAAAGTAAGGCGGTATTCACCACATGTCAAGCGATATGAACAGGCTGTGGAGAAATTCATGGATTGTTAATACCACGTTTATATGAGCGTGACATATTTCTAACGTTAGCTTCTTGGTTTCCATCAGCTTAGACTTCGATCAGACTTGGGATTCAGGGACATGGGACATGGGACGAATTGTACGAATGATGCTTAAATCTTAAGTCTCCTGGCTCACGTCTCCAATCTCCTGTCTCTTTTCCTACTTTTGCCGCGCCTGCCTTAGTACCTAAGTACGGCGGACAGGCCAACTCAATAAAAAACAAAAATGAACAAAGGCCCGATCTCACAATTCGTCGATCATCACTACAGACATTTCAACGCTGCTGCTTTAAAAGATGCGGCTATCGGATATGAAACACATTTGCTCGAAGGAGGAAAAATGCTTGTTTCGCTCGCGGGTGCCATGAGTACCGCGGAACTCGGAATTTCACTGGCAGAAATGATCCGCCAGGATAAAATTGCGATCATCTCGTGCACGGGCGCGAATCTCGAGGAAGATCTCATGAATCTTGTTGCGCATTCGCATTACAAGCGCGTTCCGAATTATCGTGATCTCACGCCGCAGGACGAATGGGCGTTGCTCGAAAAAGGAATGAATCGTGTGACCGATACGTGCATTCCCGAAGAAGAAGCATTCCGCCGTTTGCAGAAACATATTTATGCATTGTGGAAAGATGCCGATACAAAAGGAGAACGCTATTTTCCGCACGAATTCATGTACAAAATGATCAACAGCGGAGTGCTGAAACAGTATTATGAAATTGATCCGAAGAATTCCTGGATGCTTGCCGCCGCGGAAAAAAATATTCCGATCATCGTTCCCGGCTGGGAAGATTCCACGATGGGAAATATTTTCGCGAGCTACGTGATCAAGAATGAAGTGAAAGCGACGACGATGAAAAGCGGAATCGAATACATGGTTTGGCTCGCCGACTGGTACAGAAAAAATTCTTCCGGCAAAGGCGTTGGATTCTTCCAGATCGGTGGTGGTATCGCGGGCGATTTTCCTATTTGTGTTGTACCAATGATGTACCAGGATCTCGAATGGCATGATGTTCCGTTCTGGAGTTATTTCTGCCAGATCTCCGATTCCACGACATCATACGGATCTTATTCCGGCGCTGTGCCGAATGAAAAAATTACGTGGGGAAAACTCGACATCAACACACCGAAATTCATCGTGGAAAGTGACGCGACGATATGCGCGCCGCTGATCTTCGCGTGGATATTGGGATGGTAAGGACACGACGCATTGGTTTTCTTTCAATAGAAAAAGCCGCCCTGAACGAAGTAGAAGGGCGGCTTTTCTTTTCTACCGCGTCAATTTATCTTCTTCCTTCTCTTTAAGGGATCTGAAAAGGAATAGTGACGACAGCAGAAAAAACAGGATGGAGATCATGTAATGATGACCCGGCAGATAGAAGTGCGTGATCACGAACAGCAGCGTGGCGAAGAGGCGCGTTACTTCGAAGAACTGAAAGTTCTCCGTGAATTTTCCATTCAGGATCAATGCGCCGGTCGACATGGACGTGATGCCGATCGCTGAGTAAACGATCAGTTCGGTGGGCGGAAGAAAATCCTTGAACAGCAGCATCATGATCAACCCGGGAATGGCGAATGCGACCTGGAAAAAAGCGTACGATCTCCATTGTGGCGTAATGTCGTTGTGAAAAGACAATTCTTTTTGACCGCGAACAATTGACGGAGTTCTTTCCGGCGGAATGAAAAGCATGTTGATCTTGCGGGAAATATCCTTCTGCATTTTCATCACTCTCCACAAGTGCTGGTAGTAATACCCGATCGCCATCAGCGGATCGTTGTCCACGTAATTTCCCTTGATGCCGAATTCCACCGGTTCCGTTTCTTCCTGGTATGTGCCGAACATTTTATCCCAGATCACGAATGTGGAACCGTAGTTCTTATCGATGTAAATATCATTTCTTCCATGATGTACACGGTGTTGTGACGGAGTGATGAAGATCTTCTCGAGGAATCCGAGTTTGGGAACGTAGGAAGTGTGCAGCAGAAAATCATACAAGCCGGAAACTTTCAGAATGATCACGAGCATCAATGGTGAAAATCCGAAGAGCGGAAGTATGCACCAGAACAGAATTCTGTTGATGCCCTGGAAAAAGGAAGTGCGGAATCCATTCGAGAAGTTGAAATGTTCCGACGAGTGATGCGTGACATGGCCCGCCCACAGAATATTCACGCGATGTGAAAAGCGATGATACCAGTAGGAAAGAAGATCGATCACGATATACGCCGCGGCCCAGATGTACCAGGAATTTCCGAGGTGCGTATATGCAAAATGATCGTAAACGAATTTCAATGAAAAGAAAAGCGCACCGAAATAAATGAGCGAAGCAACCTGGTCCATGGCGCCGATGGCGAGATTCATCACGTAGTTTCCGGTGGAATACACGTGATCGCCTCGTTTGTGGCTGATGTACCATTCGAGCAGGGTAACGGAGAGAAGAATCGGAATGACGAGTATGATAGTGTTGAGCATAAAAATGATTTTTAGAGCGACGGAAATGAATCGTGCAGTTTCGCTTTTGCAAGCAGGGAAACACTGCAGAGGATCATTCTCGTGATCAGTTATTGATACCAGAAAAAAAACAGAAGCGCCCGGAAGTTCTTATTAAGATGCAATCCGAACTGTGACGGATATCACAAGCGGATCAGATCTTGATCAATTCAGAAACGAAGAGTTAGCCGGGGCTGTCGGGGAAACCACCTTAGCTCAGCGGAGGAAAAGTGGTAATACAAAAAATGGTATTACGGATGCAGTGACAGAGAACGATCAAAGACATACGGTTCATTTTGCAGTTCATTGGTCCAAAGATATATTCCTGTAGGGAAACGGGCAGCAGAAATTCCTGTGAATTATTGCAAAAACGCTGGAAAGTTTTGTGAAAATCAATAATCCGATAGCTGCCGTGCATCGGATTTCCGATGAAACACATCCTGAAAATATTATCCCGGGCTGCGGCTCATTCCGCATGCCGTCTTCTCCATTATTAATTATTAATCATGAATTATTAATTATTTTCACCTCGTGGCAAAAAAGAATGGTCCTCATAAGGAAGAGTTAAAAAAAATCCCGGCGAAGAAATTCAACGACAACGCGATCGCTTGGGGGCTCGGCATTTTCGCTTTCCTGCTTTATGCGCAGACGATCAGTTATGAATTTGCGCTCGATGATATCGCCGTGGTGAAAGCGAATAAATTCGTGCATGATGGTTTCGGCGGATTCGGGCAGATCCTCACGACATTTTACTGGGCCGGATTCTGGCAAACGAATTCGGGATTGTTCCGCCCGGCTTCGCTGATACTTTTCGCGATCGAGTGGGCGTTTGCCCCGAATAAAACGAATGTTTTTCATTTTGTGAATGTGGCGCTCTACGCAACGTGCGCGATCCTGCTTTACAAAACACTGCGCGAGCTGCTCAAAAATTACCCGGTTCTCATTGCGCTTGGAACAACATTGCTGTGGATCGTTTTGCCCGTTCATACCGAAGTAGTGGCGAACGTGAAAAGTGCCGATGAATTATTGAGCCTGATCTTTTCGCTGATGATGCTGCGCAGATTGCTGCGTTGGTACGATGATCAAAAAATTTCTTCACTGTTGATCGCCGGCGGATGGCTGATGCTTTCACTCCTCTCGAAAGAAGGAGCGGCACTCTTCATCCCGATGGCTCTGCTCGCGTTGTGGATGTTCCGCGGAATGACCAACTGGAAAGATTACCTCAAGCCGGTGGCGGTGCTGGGAAGCGTTTCTGTTGTCTGGTTCGCGTGGCACACGTGGGTGATCGCGAATGCTCCGACGGCAATGATCAAATACGATCGCGGCGATAATATTCTCACCACAGCACCTGATCTTCTTTCGCGATTTGCGACGGCAATGAACATGCAGGGAAAATATTTTCAGAAATTATTCCTCGGATTTCCGCTGTCGTATGATTATTCCTGGAATGAGAATCCGATCGTTGGACTGGGCGATGCGCTCGCACTGTTGACCATCCTTGCTTTCATCGGACTGATCTTTCTCGCCGTAAAATATTTCCGGAAGTATCCGGTGATCTCGTTCGGAATTTTTTTCTACTTCGTCACGTTCGCACTCACTTCAAATATTTTTGTGCTCATCGGTGCGACGATGGCCGATCGTTTTCTTTTTCTTCCTTCGGTGGGAGCATGCCTTGCCGTTGTTTTTTTCCTGATGAAACAATTCCGGGAAGAACAACTGAAAGTCCTTGTCTCCAAAACTTTTTTCATTCTGCTCGGGATCTCACTCATTTTTTCCATCCGCACTTTTTCAAGAAGCCAGGACTGGTCATCGGAAACCACATTATTCGCTGCTGATGTCGATAATGCTCCGGGAAGCGGACGTGTGTTGCAGAATTACGCGATCACGCAGATGAACGCAGCATTCGCCATCAAGGACAAAACTCCTGAGCGTGCGCAGATGCTGGATGTGGCTTACGATTATTTTGTCCGCGCTGCGAAGATCGACACATCTGATTTCCGTTCGCTGCTCTGTCTCGGACAAGTGGAATACAACCGCGGGAATTATATGCAGTCGGCCGCATGGTCGAAAAAGTACATCGACTATTTCCATGCGCGTGGTTATCCGCCGGGAGATAAATCCGTTTATTCCAACCTTGGTGATGCGTACGTGATGTACGGTCGTGCCGACAGCGCGATCCTTGCGTTCACCGACGGATTGAAAGCGGATACGATGAATGATTACGTGTGTACGAATCTCGGCGCGGCTTATCTCGCGAATCACGATACACTGAAGGCGATAAAATATTTTGAGAATTCAGTGAACCTGAATCCGAAATCGGATCGTGCGTGGGACAAGCTCGCGAATGTGTGTGGCATGCACGGTGATTACGATCGATCGACGGAAGCGTTCCAGCAACTCATCGCGATGAATCCGAACGATCCCAATCCGTACCGCATGATCATGACGAATTACCTGCTGAAGAAAACGAAGGAAGACACGGCGAAGGCGCAGGGATATTTAGTGCAGTACAAGAGTCACGGCGGGAAATAGCCACGCGCAATCTGGCGCGCAGCGGCAGTAAGTAGTAGGCGGTAAGCAGAAAGCAGTAGGCAGAAAGGAGTATGCGGTAAGGAGTAGGCAGTAGGCAGAAAGTAGCAATGAAGTACAGGCAAGCTGACTTCATTGCCGGTAAGCAGAAAGCAGTATGTGGTAAGTAGAAATTATCTGCGTGATCGGCGAAATCAGCGAGAAATATTATTTCCGAAAAAGATCATTGCACGATCAACCGCGTTGTCGCATTCAGCTCTTCCGAAGAAAGTTTCAGCAGATAAATTCCGGCGGAGAAATGTTCATCGATCTGAATTTCTTTTTCAACGGAACTATTTTTCACGAAAAGAATTCTTCCCGAAAGATCGGTGATCGTAAGCTGGGCGTTGTGTATTCCATCCGGAAGTTCGATGGTGAATTTTCCATCAGATGGATTCGGGAAAATGTGGAGTGCAGTAAACTGGCTTGCCGTGTTCAATCCTTGAGGAGTCACATTCACTGTGAATGTATAAGTAGATAAACATCCATTCGCAGAAATCACGTTCAGCGTAACCGTGTAATTGCCAGCGGAAGGATAAATGTGAGATGGATTCTGTGAATTCGAATTTGTGGCATCTCCGAAATCCCAGCTCCACCAAACGATCGGCGCTCCGTCTGATGTGACCGTCTGATCGGTGAACTGATAATTCAAACCCGAGATCTGGCTGACGGAAAAATCGGCGACAACTTCTTCCACGGTCACGGCCCATGTCGCTGTGTCGGCACAATTCGTATTCGGATCTGCAATGAGTGTAACGGTGTATGTTCCCGGATTCGCGTACAGCCACGAAGGATTCGCAACGTTCGACGTGTCGTTTGAAACAGCAGGATCTCCGAAATCCCAATGATATGTTGTCGCGTTCACACTGTTGTTCGTCACCTGCAATGTAGATCCGTAACAAATGACATTGTCCGCAAAGAAATTCGCGATGGGCGCAGGCGGACACGAAACAACAACAAAAGGATAATCTCTCCTGATCTCGGCGATCTTCACACCATTGCGGAATTCTTCGCACAACACGCCGTGCTGGTACAGGCCAAGATTTGGCGGAGTTCCCGTGATCAGGCCAGTGGAATTCATCGTGAGATTCGGTCCGCCGCAGGAATTATTCGCGCCATATCCTGCCACCCACGTGATCGGTGTGAACGTGGCAACGCCACCAGGAAAAGTCGGATTCGGATCGGAATATGGAGTGTAATACGAATAGACCAGTGAATCTCCATCGGCATCTGTCGCGCCATAATCGTAATACATCGGATTTCCCTGGCATTCGAAAAGCGGCGGAGCAAGATCCCAATCGGGACTGTTGTTCACGGTTGTTCCCGGATCAGGAAGAAAAGCATAGAGCGACATTCCTGCGGTCAATGGATTCACCACGTTTGCAAGATTCGAAGGGCGACAGCAGATCTGGTAATAGATGTGATAACCTCCGGCGAGCGGATTGAAATTATTCAGCACCGTAGTGTACCATCCTTCTTCATAACACAAACCCGGATTGGTGATGCACGGTGGTAAGTAAGATGGAACCGGTTTTACAGAATCGAGTGTCGTGGAAAAATCGTGAGAAGGAGTGAGCTGATTTCCGTTCACATCACGAACCATCACGGTGATCGGACTTGGAAAAGCAACATTGCCCGGGGAGCAATCGCGATAGAGTTTCACGGTAACGGAATAACTGCTTCCGGAAATATGTTTGTACGTGATCGTTCCTCCGACAATATGCGTGGCGAGGGAACTCAGCGGAAAAAGAAATGCGAGTAAAAGT
>DATJEX010000130.1:0-31310 GCA_035496135.1 Bacteroidia bacterium | reverse complement strand
ATCTGTATTCTCCGTAGAAAATCCGTAATCCTCCCCCGTGACCGACCTCTCCAAAGCGATCTCCTACCTCCTTCATCCGCTGATGATGGCGACTTACGCTTCGGCGATCTATCTTTTTCTTTTGCCAACGCCTTACACTTTCGCTGACGAACGCGTTCCGTATTTTCTCGTCGGACTCATTGCCACAGGAACGTTCATGCTTCCTGCATTTTTTTCATTGCTCATGCTGCGAATGGGAAAAATAAAAAGTCTGCAAATGGAAACCATCGGTGAACGTAACTGGCCGCTGGTGTTCACGGTGCTCATTTACTTCGGCGTGTTGTATGTTTTGCACAACAAATTCATTCCGTCGTTCATCCAGATCTTCGTACTCGGTGCAACAGCAAGTATGATCGTCGCGCTGATCATCAACCTGCGCTGGAAAATAAGTCTGCACATGATCGGGGCCGGTGGAATGTGCGGAGCAATTGCGGGCAATCTTATGGTGACGGGAGAAGGGCCGGTGAAATTACTCGCCGGGTTGGTCATTATTTCGGGAGGCATCGCATCGGCGCGTCATTATCTCGGCACACACACGCTTGCACAACTTTTCATTGGATACATTTCCGGATTCGCCATCCTATTTTCACTGATGGCGCTGCTGCTGGTGAGGATCTGAATCCGGTTCAGCGGAGAATATCGCTGACTTTATCGTAGGAAATATTGACCACCAGCTCATCCCCATTGGAAAGGGTAAGCTTAGAGCCTTTGCCGAATCGTGCAATTCCCCGAACATCTTTTTTATCGAGAAAATACGGTCCGATCTTGATCAAAACGGGAATATCGTGGGCTGGAGAAGAGGGTTCTTCTGTCTTGTTTTTACGAGCCAAAATCTATACTTTTAGAGAAGTAAAGGTAACGATTCAAACCCCGTTCTCGTAAACTGTTGACAACCTTGTTGAATTCGAGGGAAAAACGACGACCGACGGCAAACCGGTATCGTTGATCTTTACAACAAACACCATATTCAGCGAAACACGTGTTGAGTAAACGCTTACTATTTTTATTTTCCATTCTCATCCTTCCCCTGGCAGGTTCAGCGGTGAATAAATACTGGGTGGGCGGAAGCGGAAGATGGGACGATCCCAATCATTGGTCTCTGACCGATGGAGGAACAAGCGGTGCCGCAATTCCCGGTACTTACGATAATGTATTTTTCAATTCACATACTGCTTCGTCCGATTCCATTCTGATCGACGGAAATGAACTGTGCAATAATTTTTCACTCACCGCTCCTTCCGGCGTTCCTTCATTGATCTTTCTCGGAAACGGGCAGATCCATATCAATGGTTTTCTCACGATCAATGGACAATTCAACGATGAGTTCACGGGCCAATGGTTTCTGCGGGATGGATTTGCAGCTATGCGGGATAATACTTCCTGTTCACTCACCACGAACGGCCATGTATTCACCGGAGAGATAATTTTTGATTCCGACGGAAAAAGTAACAGCACGTACACCATCACCGATGAACTTTATTCACGTTCATCTGTTTCTGTACTCGGTAACGCTACGCTCATTCTGAATTCAAATGCATCACTGGTTTGTTCTCATCTCGTTTCCACAGGTTCTGTTCTCAACCAGGGCGGAAAAATTCTTACCACCGGAGATCAGAATGCGCAAAGAGTTTCGAATCCGAACGATCCACAAACGCATACTGTAACAACCACTGTTGTTCCGAATCTCTGTAACGGACAATGCAACGCGACTGCGACTGCTGTTGTGACAGGCGGTTCCGGTTCGTTCTCCTATCAGTGGAGTAACAGTCAGACCACACAAACAGCAACGGGTCTCTGCGCAGGAACATATCTTGTTGTAGTGACCGATCTTGTCAATGGAGACCAGGTTCCTGCTTTCGCGATCATTACCGATCCACCACCAATTGTCATTTTCTTCTCGAACGTTTCTCCGCTCTGTAATGGCCAATGCAATGGATCGAGTACCGCCACTGTTGCCGGAGGTACTCCGCCTTACAGTTACTCGTGGGCACCCGGTGGACAAACCACTCCGACCATTTCGAATCAGTGTGCGGGATCATATACGCTTACAGTGACTGATGCGAACATGTGCACCTTCACCATGACTTCGGTGATCACACAGCCGGCGCCACTCAACCCGAATGGTGTATTGACGAACGTGACGTGCTTCGCTGCATGTAATGGAACAGCAACTGTTGCTCCAACGGGAGGAACCGGGCCTTACACTTTCAGCTGGGCTCCGGGCGGACAGATCACACCATCGATCATTAATCTTTGTCCTGGTTCATATACGTGCACGATCACCGATTCACATAACTGCACTGCGCAGTATACTGCAACCATTACACAACCTCCGTTGCTGCAGGTCAGTCTCACTGCCGTCAATTGTTCCTGCTTCGGTGTTTGTGATGGATCGGCAACATCAACGGTTACCGGAGGAACAGCACCGTATACTTATCTGTGGTCGGGCGGACAGATCACGCCGAATATTTTCAATCAATGTGCGGGAACTTACACGCTGAACGTAACAGACGCGAATGGTTGCACCGCATCAGCTACGATCACGATCACACAACCTGCGCAACTTTTGGTGAATCCAACAGGAGTGAATATTTCCTGCTTCAATTCCTGCAATGGAACTGCCACTGCGAATGCATCCGGCGGAACTGCTCCGTATTCTTATGTGTGGTCACCAAGCGGAGGAAATGGTCCCGTTGCATCGAATCTCTGTCCCGGCACTTACACCGTGAATGTCACCGATGCGAATGGATGTACAGCAAGCGGACAGGTAACGATCACACAACCCCTGCAATTGCTTGCCGGTGCGAGTGGAGTGAACATTACGTGCTTCGGATCCTGTAACGGAAGCGCTACATCGAATCCTTCCGGCGGCACATCACCTTACACTTACAACTGGATGCCTGGAAATCTTTCCACGCAAACGATCTCCAATTTATGTCCGGGATCCTACACGCTCACGGTTACCGATGCGAATAATTGTACCGCGAATGCCACCATCACCATTACACAACCACCCGCACTGACTGCGAACGTCTCGCACACGAACGTGAGTTGCAATGGCGCGTGCGATGGAACAGCAACATCGAGTCCGACAGGCGGAGTTTCACCTTACACGTACAACTGGGTTCCCGGAAATTTAACCACACCAACCATCTCATCTTTGTGTCCGGGAACTTACACCGTGACGGTTACGGACGCGAATGGTTGCACGGCTACGCAACAAACCACCATCACACAGCCGAATCCGCTTAACGTTACGATCAACTCAAGTCCGATCGCCTGTAACAGTGTTTGCAATGGTACTGCTGCTGCTGTTGTCTCCGGCGGAACTCCGACTTACACCTATGCATGGTCGCCGGGAGGACAAACAACATCGGGGATAAGTAATCTGTGCGCGGGAACGTACACGGTGGATGTCACTGATGCGAATGGCTGCACCGCAAATGCAAACGTCACACTTAATCAGCCCACAGCTCTTATTCTCACACAATCCAGCACGAACATTTCCTGTAACGGAAGTTGTGACGGAACTGCTACCGTAAGTCCTTCAGGTGGAACATCACCTTATTCTTATTCCTGGGCGCCGGGCGGACAAACCACTCCAACGATAAATAATCTTTGCGCGGGAAGTTATACTGTAACAGTTACCGATGCGAGCGGATGTGATGGAACAGAAACGATCACGATCACACAACCTCTTTCACTCATTGCAAACGTTAATTCGATCAACGTTTCGTGTAATGGTGGATGTAATGGAAGTGCGACGGCGAATCCATCCGGAGGAACTGCTCCTTACACTTTCCTTTGGTCGCCAAATGGACAAACCACGAATTCTGTCAATGGACTTTGTGCTGGAACGTACACAGTAAATATCACCGATGCGAATGGTTGCACTGTCAATCAGCAGGTGAACATCACTCAGCCACCAGCGCTTCTTGCAGTCGTTGCAGCGACAACTTCATCGTGCGGGATCTGTAACGGAACAGCAACAGTTGCAGCGAGCGGAGGAACTTCTCCTTACGCATATTTCTGGACGCCATCCAATCAAACGAATCCAACTGCGACAAATCTCTGCGTAGGAAATTATACTGTGACAGTTACAGATGCGGCTGGTTGTACGACCACTGCTATTGCAACCATTAACCAGGTGGTGAATATTGTCATCACAAGTTCTACTTCCAACGTTACGTGTTTTGGTTCGTGTGATGGCGTGGCGAGTGCGAATGCTGCAGGTGGAACAAATCCATATTCATATTTCTGGGCTCCCGGTGGACAGTTTACACAAACCATCAGTGGATTGTGTTCCGGTTCATACACGGTCACTGCAACAGATGCGAACGGATGTTTCAATAACGCTACGGTAACATTTACCGATCCACCACAACTCACTGCTGTCTCTGCAGTAACAAATGCGTCTTGCAATGGTGTTTGTGATGGAAGTGCAACCGTAACACCTTCGGGTGGAACAGGAGCGTATTCTTATTCCTGGGCTCCTGGCGGACAAACAACAGCAACGATCAATGGACTGTGCGCGGGAAGTTATACCTGCACAATTTCGGATGCGAACAATTGTACCATACAACAAACGGTAACCATTACCGACCCATCGCTGATCAATGCGAATAGTTCTGTGACCGATGCGAACTGTACCTTGTGTGATGGCGTGATCTCCACAGTGCCTTCTGGTGGAAGTGGTACTTACACGTACAGCTGGGCTCCGGGCGGACAAACAACATCTTCGATCAACAATTTGTGTCCGGGAGTTTATACCGTTACGATCACTGATAATTCCGGATGCTCTACACAAACACCGATCGCGGTTGGAAATATCAGCGGCCCGACTGTGACAGCGACAACAACGAACACTTCGTGCAATGGATCGTGTGATGGAACGGCGACAGCAACTGTAACTGGTGGTGCATCTCCATTCACGTACGACTGGACTCCAGGAAATCCTGTTGGTGACGGAACACCGAATGTGAGCGGACTCTGTGCAGGAACATGGTTCTGCCAGGTGACGGATGCGGTCGGTTGCATTTCATTCACTACAAATACGATCACCGAACCACAACCGATCACTGTTTCAACTTCCATCACCGACGCTTCGTGCAATGGTTCTACAAATGGTGCGATCACCGTTACTCCATCGGGAGGAACAGGACCTTACACTTATCTCTGGTCGCCTGGTGGACAAATTACTCCAACTATCAATGGATTGGCAGCGGGAACATACACGGTAGATATCACGGATGCGAATGGTTGCACGAATCAACAAACCATTACAGTGACAGAACCCGCGTTGCTTACGGCAACTTCAGTTTTCAATAACGTGACTTGTAACGGAGCTTGCAATGGAAATGCAACAGTAACACCGTCCGGTGGAACAACTCCGTATTCTTATGTATGGTCGTCAGGCCAGGGAACTCCTTCGGCATCCAATCTTTGTCCGGGAACTTATACCATTGATATTTCTGACGCGAACGGTTGCACGACACAACAACAGGTCACGATCACCGAACCGACTTTACTCACCAGTTCTATTTCTTCTACTGATGCAACGTGCAACGGAGTTTGTGATGGAACAGGAACTGTTACCGCAAATGGCGGTGTGGGTCCGTACACTTACACCTGGTCGCCGGGTGGTGGAACAACACCAACAGCGAACGGATTATGTGCCGGTGCTTATTCCGTTATCACTATGGATGCGAACGGATGTCAATCTGTTTCTTCCACAACTATTCTTCAGCCAACAGCCATCGTTCTTTCTGCAAGCAGCGGACCGCTTTCCTGTTTCGGAAATTGTAATGGTGTAGCAATGGTGGGTGCATCTGGCGGAACGCCCGGTTACACTTACACATGGAGTCCGGGTGGACAAACAACACCAACTGCAACGGCACTTTGTTCCGGAACTTACACTGTTGATGTAACAGATGCGGCAGGGTGTACACAACAAGCGACAACAACCGTTACACAACCGGGACAATTGCTCGCTAACGTTTCTTCAAACCCAACTTCTTGCAATGGAAGTTGTGATGGAAGTGCGAGCGCAAGCCCTGTTGGTGGCACAGGCCCTTATTCTTATCTCTGGGCTCCGGGCGGAGAAACAACAGCAACCATCACGAATCAGTGCGCAGGAACTTACACGGTCACTGTTCGCGACCAGAATGGCTGCCAGGATGTGCAGCAGGTGACGATCCTTGCAGCGCCGACCATCACACTTACTATTGCAAATGCTCCAGCATCGTGTGGAAATTGTGACGGAACAATTTCTGTAACTCCGGTTGGCGGAACAGCACCTTATTCTTATTCCTGGTCGAACGCATTGCCGCCACAACCGAACCAGGCGAATCTTTGCGCAGGATTGTACACGGTCACTGTTACAGATGCAACCGGATGTACCGCAACATTCACGATCCCGCTTAACAACAATGGAGGCCCAACGGGAGAAACAATTACGCAGACCAATGTGACGTGTCCTGGCGGATGCAACGGAACAGCAACAGTAAATCCTATTGGCGGAACTTCACCTTATGCGTACTCCTGGAATCCGACCGGACAAACAACGAATTCAGTTGTTGGTTTGTGCGCCGGAAATTATTTCATGCAAACGACCGATGCGAATGGCTGCATCAGGTTTTCCCCGGTCGTGATCACGCAGCCACCTGCGATAAATGGAAATCCATTTGTGTCGAATGCAACATGTACAGGAATCTGTGACGGATCAATAACGTTGAATCCTTCAGGTGGAACAGCGGGATACACTTACCTGTGGGCACCGGGCGGACAAACCACTTCCACTATTTCTGCATTGTGTATCGGAACATACACGTGCACAATTACCGACGCAGCAGGATGTACACAAACTTCTCAATCGACGATCGCTTCATGGAATACGCTCGCTGCATCCACGACCACCGTTAATCCGACCTGCAACAATTCATGTAACGGATCGACAACCGCCAACATCTCTTCAGGCACTGGGCCGTTCACTTACCAGTGGGACGATCCACTCGGACAATCAACGTCAACAGCTACCGGACTTTGCGCAGGAACTTACAATGTCACCATTACCGATGCGGGAGGTTGTTCCGCAACATTACCGGCAATTCTCGTCGCACCATCAGCGATCACGATCAACCCAACGATCACACCAACCACATGCGGGCAATGCAACGGAAGTTGTACACTCAATGCGAGTGGAGGAACAAGTCCCTACACTTATCTGTGGAGTAACGGATCTCCGGGATCTACAGTGAATGGATTGTGCGCCGGAGTTTATTCTGTTACGGTCAATGACGCAACAGGATGTTCGGCATCCTTCACTATTACGATCACCAGCAGTGGCGGACCAACGATCACCTCTTCGAGCCTGGTGAATGCGAGTTGCAACGGCGTGTGTGATGGATCCATCACTGCTTCTGTAACAGGAGGAATTCTTCCGTACACGTATCTCTGGTTGCCGAACGGACAGACTACTACGACGATCAATAATCTCTGCGCAGGAAATTATGTGTTCCAGGTCCGCGATTCAGCAGGATGTACGGTCACACAATCGTTCACGATCGCAGAACCAACAGCGATCAACTCAAGTCAGACGATCATCAATACGGATTGCGGAATTTGCGCTGGATCGATCACGCTCAATGCAAATGGAGGAACTGGCCCATACACATACAGCTGGGCTCCGGGCGGACAAACAACTCCTGCGATCACGAATCTCTGCGCTGCAATTTACACGGTGACGATCACCGATGCGAACGGATGTACCTCTACTACTCCAATTCCGGTGAGCAATGTGAATAGTTCAATGACATTGACGGCGACATCCACGGATGCAAGTTGTAACGCAACGTGCGACGGAGTTGGAGTGGTAACAGTGAACGGAGGAAATTCTCCTTACACGTATGTGTGGAGCAACGCTACCACGAATGACACCGCATCCGCATTGTGCGCGGGCTCCTACATTGTGCAGGCGACCGACGCGATGGGATGTGTAAGCTCAACAGCAGTCACGATCAATCAACCAACGCAGCTCGCAGGATCCATTCCATTCGCAGTGGATGAACTCTGCGCGAATGCATGCAACGGAACCATCACCGCGATCCCTTCGGGCGGAACGATGCCTTATACTTATTCGTGGAGCAATGCGCAAAGCACGCAAACAGCAACAAGTCTCTGCGCAGGAATTTACACCGTAACGATCACCGACGCGAACGGATGTTCAATTCAACAACAGGATACGATCATCTCACCGATCGTGATCGTGATGGGTGTACCATTGATCACCGATGCAAGCTGCACGAATTCTCCGGATGGTGCGGTGAGTACAACGGTCAACGGCGGAACATTGCCGTATACCTATTCGTGGACCGGCCCGAATGGATTCACTTCCGCAGCAACGAATCTTGCCGGAATTCTTCCGGGATCATACACACTTATCGTCACCGATGCGAACGGTTGTTCGAATAGCGATACGATGCAGGTGAACGCGACAACTTCGATCATCGCGAATGCAGGAAATGATACAACATTCTGCGAAGGTGCAATGCTCACACTCAGCGGTGCAAACAGTGTTGGTGCCGCAACGTATCAATGGTTGCAGGCTCCGGCGAATACTGTTGTAGGAAACACAGTCACGACAACAGTCATTCCTCCGATCGGAACAACTGATTATCTGCTCGTGATCACGAACGGTACATGCAGCGACACCGATACCGTTGTCGTCAATTCTGTTCCTCCACCGAATGCGGATGCCGGCCCTGACCAGGAGATCATTACCGGAATGAGTGCGACACTCGGTGGAAGTCCGACAGGTCCGGTTGGTTCCACTTATTTCTGGACACCAAATTCCGATCTCGGAAGTTCAACACAGGCAAATCCGACAGCGACACCAGCCGCGACGACTTCGTACATCGTGTATGTGACCGACGCGAGCGGATGTGTTGGAAGTGATACCTGCATCGTCACTGTTGTTCCGTCCATCAAATTCCCGAATGGATTCACGCCGAATGATGATGGAGTGAACGATACATGGGTGATCGACAACATTCAGTTGTTCACGCACTGCAGGGTGGAAGTATACAATCGCTGGGGAGAATTGCTCTTCGGTTCGGACGGTTACACTACGCCGTGGGATGGACGATATAAAAACCAGGATCTGCCCGTTGGAACCTATTACTACATCATCAAACTGAACGATCCGTTGTTCCCTGAGGTGTACACCGGACCATTAACCATCATGCGATGAGAACGATTTGGAATTTCATATTTGGAATTTGGAATCCACAGGTTTCTCCTTTGCTTCTTCGAGCGGAGTCGAGAAGACAATCGGGTGGAAGAAAACGATCATTGAGAAGAGCAACGCTTTTCATTGGAATACTCCTGTCTGCTTCTTCATTCGCGCAACAACTTCCGCATTACAGTCAATACGTTTTGAATGATTATGTTCTTAATCCGGCGATAGGAGGGAAGAACAATTATTTCGTCGGCATGTCGGCGAATCGTTACCAATGGGGCGGGATCACTGATGCGCCGCGTACGTATGTGTTGAGTGTGCACGGTCCGCTCAAGTATGATCACATGGGTGTTGGCGGACAATTGTTCACCGATATCGTTGGCCCGACACGCCGCACCGGATTTTACGGATCGTACGCTTATCACGCGCCGCTGAATGATAAGATGAAATTGTCTTTCGGTTTGTCAGCGGGAATTCTGCAATTCATGGTCGACGGCCAGAAAATAAATCTGCATGATGCGGGCGATCTCGTGATCACCAATTCGCTTCAGTCGGTGATCATGCCTGATTTCGGTGCCGGATTTTTATTGTACAGCGATCACTGGTGGGTGGGCGGATCGTGCCTGCAGATCCAGCAGAGCAAAATAAAATTCTTCGATTACATGTCGAACACCACGAGTGTATTGACGCGTCATTTCTTCGGACAACTCGGTTACCAGCAACCGATCGGTGATGATTTCATCGTTGAAGCATCCGCATTATTGAAATACGTTCACCCTGCGCCCTTCCAGTTCGATCTCGGATTGCGCGGCATCTACAAGGAGAAATTCTGGCTCGGCGCATCATATCGCAGCATGGACGCGATCGCCATGTATGCCGGATTCGTGATGAGAGAAAATCTCATTCTCGGTTATTCGTACGATTACACATTGACGAACATCGGGAATTATTCCACGGGCACGCACGAACTGATCATCGGGATCAGGTTCAACAAGAAGGGGCTCGCGAAGGGCGATGCGAGTGCACCGCAGTTCAATTGATTTTCTTTTTGGCGCGAAGCGCCGCCACTTCCTGTTCTTTTTGCCTTGATGCAAAAAGAACCAAAAAAATCAAGAATCCGCAAGGGCCTTACCGCACATTCCAACGCTATGGCATTTCATTTTTGCCATCGCTGAGGAATCTTTCCCCGTTGCTACGTCACACCAAGGCGTGACGCAGCAACATCGCACGTGCCAACCCTTCTGAAAAATTCCAAGGCGATTGCGCACTTGCCCCATCGCACATGAAATGCCATGCCGGCCTGTGCGGATTCGGTTTTAAGATGGGGAGATAAAATTCATTAGCCCTGGATGAGAGCGATGGAGTAATGTTCGCTTATGGAAAATCGAAAGTCCTTTATTAAATGCCTGCCGCTGCGCTGGGTAAGGGCAATCATTTCATCGGATAGAGCTCAAAAGAGAAACTTTCATCCTGTTGATATGAGACGCGGGGCCCGGCAGAAAAGTTTCCGTGCGATGATGCATGTGGGCAAGCACCTTAAATGTTTCAGAAGGGAGGGAATGCGCGTACGACCCGCTTGCGGGGCGGGCGAAACATTTACCAGTGCTGGCAGAGGGAAACTTTTCTAAGGGATGGCATGTGCGACAAGGGCATTCGCGTCTCTTGACTTTTTCTTTGGTCCTTTCTTTTGGTCAAGCAAAAGAAAGGACAGGAAGACCGGCGCTCGCGCCGCCAAAGTAACAGCAGTATAGAAATAAAAAAAAACCCTGAAGCGGAGCTTCAGGGTTGTGTGCCAAATATAAAAGGGGTCTTATTAAGCCAATTTTACATTTACAGCGTTGAGGCCTTTTTTACCTTCCTGGAGATCGAAGGTTACGTTGTCATTCTCACGAACTTTGTCGATGAGGCCTGTTGCGTGTACGAATACTTCCTGCCCGGAGCCATTTACTTTGATGAATCCGAAACCTTTCGACACGTTGAAGAATTTTACTGTTCCACTTTCCATTTTGATCTTGATTTTTGTTTGTTAGAATCCAAAAATACGAAATATTACTTTCATACGATGCGGGCTTATTTTCATGAAAATTACCAATGAAAGGCGGTTTTTCTCTTCGATCGGGTCACTGGGTTTTGGGTCACCGGTCGCCGGGATGAGTTCGTCCAGTTGGCGAATCCGTAGTAAGCGTATTCGCCCATTTCGTAGTTCGTACGATAGCCACTACTTTTGAAATGAATTAACGCTCATCTCATGGAGACCATATTTGACAAAAAGACCTACGATTCGATCGCAGCGCGTATAGAAAAACTAACGCCTTCCACCCAGCGCGTGTGGGGAAAGATGAACGTCGGACAGATGATGGCGCATTGCTGCGGCGCACTCAGCATGGCCACCGGCGAGAAAAAATTACCAAGATTGCTCATCGGCCGGATTCTCGGCCCGCTCGTCAAGCCCGGATTCCTTTCCGAAAAACCATTGAGCAAAGGCAGTCCCACGGCGAAGGAATTCATCTTCACGGACGAGCGCGATTTTGAAAAAGAAAAAAAGGAATTGCACCGCCTCCTGAAAAAATTCCACGAAGGAGGAGAAAAAGGCGCCACGCCACATCCGCACGGATTCTTCGGGCACCTCACCCCGAAACAATGGGGAGAAGTGCAGTGGAAACATTTGGATCATCATTTGAAGCAGTTTGGGGTGTAGGGGGAGACGTATTGTGCGAATATTCCAATTGCGAATAATAATTACTTAAGGTTATAGCGTGAAAACCTGGTCTAAAAAATAAGGGTATAACCTGATGATTTCCGTTTACGCAAATCTGTAATCCACTCCCATATGGATGTTCACACTAAAAAACAACGCTCCTACAATATGAGCCGTATCCGCAGTAAGGATACGAAGCCGTATAATTATATAAGTGAAAAGTATCGAAAGGCTATTGAGTATAAGTTATAGTTTTGTCAACTTCTATTTCCAAGATGGAAGGCTTTTCCTTACATTTCCATAGGTATATCATTAGACGAATAGGTACTGAATTAATTTAGTATAAGACTTGAGTTGTTAAAAATAGGCCAATTAAATAATTAGTAGGGAATGTGGTTGCTATACAGAGAATTCGGCTGCCCAACGAGATTGATGTCAAATTTCAGTGACGGTTCTACAAGAGTTGCTGCACTATGAATTCTAAATGAAATTTGCCAGCCTTGATCACAATACAAGAGTAAGGTATCCTTAGATCCAGGTTTGTAATCAAAATCGATTATCTGTTTAGGGAGTTTTAATTTATGAACTAAACTTTTATGCCCACTTTGAGCTGCTTTACTTAAAGTCCCATGCATATTAAACCCATGAATTTCTACGGCTGTCCTTTTCTTAATCACTTTATAAAAGTCTAAGTTTCCAAGTAGGTAGCTTACTAACTTTTCTGGGATATTTGGATTAGAATCGTTTATTTGATTTAGTTCATCTCGAAATGCATTAAGAACGGGCATGTATACTGTTGAAGCTTTATTAGGAACGCTAGGCCATGTACGGTTTTGTGATTTTAATAACCTTAGATTCTTAAAAACATGATCAATAGCACTAAAATAATTTCGAGAGCAATTAATTCCTAACCAAGTGTCTCCAAAGTCATTTTTGTCTGACAACCTGGAATGCTTAACAGCCTTGTGATTGTTTTTCGCCGAGATGCCAACTTCCCAATTTTGATTAGATCGTATAAATAAAATGTCTCTTACATCACCGGCCTGTCCCGCACTATCTGGCATTAACTGTAATGTTAAAATATCGCCATTTGATTTGGTACTTGTTATTTTAGGTTCGAGATGAATAATATGATTAATTGCGGCAATGGCAGCGTCAATGTATTTTTGCTGTGTTTTCTGTGGAAAAATTAAAAAGGATTTTTGAGTACTTTGATATGTGGCATCCTTAACAAGGTTTACAGAAAAGTTAATCGACAGGATTCTAAACGCCTCGTTTATAAGAGCAAATTCAAAGGCCTTTCCAGAATCTTTGCTGCCGGGTTTTTTCATGCTGCATTAATTATTTCTAGCATTTTCGCTTTAATCTTTTCCCCACTTAGTATTCTCCGACCTTTGTATTCTTTCCCATTGACCTTTTTTATAATCTTAATAGTATCAAGATCAGCTTTTATTTGACTAGCCAAAACTCTCGCTAGCTCAACAGGTACAGCGTTGCCAATCATTTTGTATGCGGCAGATAGGTTCTTGTAATAGAAAATAAAATCAGGAGGAAAAGTTTGAATTTCTGCACATTCGCGAATGCTTAATCTTCTGTACAGTTTCTTCTTTCCAGGAACAAAAATTCTAACGTTTTGTTCAACAAATTTCATTTTTGGAGCCTGAGGATGAATTGGAGCATGCCTTCCACCCGCTTGAATCGTGAAAGAAACCTCATCCCAAGATCGAACACGATTTCTTGACATATATATAGAGGAAAAATCACCAATCATATATTCATGATTCGAAACGGCGCACCCCTCTCCATTTGTATAATTCCCCTTTTTAGCTGGAATGGCAGTTTTCTCCAAATGACCGATGGCGTCACGAAGAGTTCTCTTATTTGTCAATGTGCTTGGTTTGGGGAAGTCAAATTTGATTTTCAAATCACTTCGGTATCCAATAAAGAAAACACGTTTCCTATCTTGAGGAACACTATAATCCGAAGCATTCAAAAGGGTGAAGGAAACATCATAACCACATTCCTTAAACATGGCCTTGATATTTTCGAGGGCGTGCTGATGGACTGGAAGAAGCATTCCAGAGACATTTTCGGCAAGGAAAAATTTAGGCCGCTTCTCTGCAAGTATTCTTATGAATTCAAAAAACAGTTGTCCTCGTTTATCTCCGATTCCGCGTAAGGCGCCAGCTTCACTCCAACTTTGACAAGGAGGGCCTCCTATTATTCCATCACAATCCGGAACCTCGTGGGATTTAATATCAACTATACTCCTTCGATCAAGCTTTGTTTTTTTATGATTTTTTTCGAACGTTTCCCATATTTCTCTATCATATTCATTTGCCCAAATAACATCAAAGCCTGCTTTCTCAAAGCCAAGATCTAAACCACCAGCGCCTGCGAAAAAAGAAACTACTTTCATAAGATTTTTTGCTAAAATTTGTAGCAGTGTTTAACAACTGAAAAGTAACTCATTTTCCAATAAGAGAACTGAAAAGAAAATAACAAGTCATTCATCTTTTCAACATGACCCTACTATAGATTTCCTTTATAACTTAGATTATCATTGGCAAAGCAATTCAAATTCAAGACGACTAAGAAGCGTTCAGAGCTCATGAAGAAAATAAAATCTTCGAACACTCTTCCGGAACGTATGCTTAGAAAAGCTATTTCTATCAGAGGATTCCGATATCGTCTGCATTCCAAGTCTTTGCCGGGAAAGCCGGATATTGTCTTTCACAAAAGGAAATTAGTTGTTTTTATTGATGGCGAATTTTGGCATGGGTATAAATGGAAAAAGAAGAGGCCCAGAATAAAATCAAATAGAAAATATTGGGTAGAAAAGATCGAACGGAATATTGTGCGGGATAGAAAAAATAACCGGGAATTAAAAGAGCTCGGATTCACAGTAATAAGATTTTGGGAACACCAAATCAGAAAAAATGCAGATGCATGTGTTGAACGGATTATTGCACACTTCTGAAATCATTATTCATTACACCCCCTCCAACTTCCCAATCACCACCAAATATCTTTCCCTCACTTCCTCATCCACCACACACTGCACTTCGTCATTCAATAAGTCCAGCGCTGCATTCAGCGCTTCTTCTATCAGTTTGTTTTCCGTGAAAGATCTGTTTTCGCGAATCTACTCTCAGATGAAATACCGCGCAAGAGCGGTTTCTCATTTATTTTTTCGCGTGAAAACTTTTTCTACCGCCCCATCCACATCCTCTATCCCCCGATTTTTCTCCCTCGTCGGCAAAATCGCTCATTTGCACATTCTGAAGAACTCCACTCTTCCCGCCGACTAACTTTTTCTGATACCTTCGCCCGCATCATTTCACCCCTAACTCTCTCCCGATAGCGATCGGGATAATTTTCACTAACTCCAACTGCATCACTTATGCTCAGCATCAAAAAGATCATGCTGATCGGTATCGCTTTTGCCTTTTGCGAACGGTCAACAGCACAAAAAGACAACACCGGAACTTTCATTGACGGAGAAGTAATTCCTTACAACCTCATACGATTCGACCTGGGACTGACCTATGATCATTTCAAACAGTACAGCATGTTGAATTCAATGATATTGAAAGAAAATAAAACAGGGGTGGGAGCCGGATTCGAAACGCATCTTCCGCTTATCTATGCTGTTTCGCATAACAGGGAAACAAGATTCCGTATCGCAGATGATATCGGATTGGGCGCTTACATGACTTCGAATACGATTCGCCAAACGGATGATCAGACCAATGCTGATCTGGGTACACCAACAGCAGAACCGAAGATGAACGGAGGAATTCAGATCATGGCCGGGATCCAGGCTGTTTACAGGATCAGTAAAACTTTTGATATCGGCGTGGTTTATTATCCCCTGTTTCTTCATTACGATTTCGCTGATGTAGGTGCCTACTGTCCGACGTATGGCGGATCTTTCCGTATCGGCCATCTCTATGGTAATTTCAGATACAGCTCCGCAAAAAAGGGACACAAGGATTGGCCCGTGAACAAAGGCGTAAGGACACTTTCGCTCCGGTACGCTATTCGCACACCCAAATCGGATAACACCAAAAATTTTCTGTTCGTGACCTATACCAACCTGACGTTTCAGAATTTTATTTTCCCCGAAGGCCAGCCGCGCGCGCCGCAATTCCAGAATTATCAGCTGAAGAACAGCAACTGGACGCTGATAGAGGTTGGATGGGCAATGGGATTCTGAAAACGATCATGCAATTCAAAAAGAAAAGGGACGAGTTGTCCCTTTTTTTTTTATTGATAAAACTGAAAGCAGAATACTCAACTTTTCTTTTTCGCCTTCTTCGCTTTTTTCTTTTTCTCCACCTTCTTCTTGAACTTCACCGGTATCCCGTCCGAAAAAGATTCATCCTCGAAAAAGTCCGTGAAGTTGATGCCAAGCGCGATGATGATCTTGCCCAGGTTCCGCACCGAAATATTTCTCTTCCCGTTCTCCACCTCATTCCAATACGTTTTGTCTATCCCGGCTTTGAAGGCCATGGATTCCTGCGTTTCGTCGAGGGTTTTGCGTAAAGATTTGATCCTTGCGCCGACCAATTGCTGAATATTCATGCAGGGGAGTAGATGGGTTATGCTTTAAAGACGCAGGAAATAGCCTCGCGTATAGGGGTGCAAGCTCAAAAAACATAGACTACAAGTCAATCGGATATAAGTGAACTTTTATACCTTGCGGTTATTCACTTATAGTCGAAGATGTTTGCGGTATAACACGGGGTTCACTAATAGATACACAAACCCCGCCAGATCCGCCGGCATGTGCAGATCACCTAACGCCGTATTATGAATTTCATCCACCTGTATTACCTCTGCCGCGACCAGAACAAGCACCGTCGTTACAGTTGCGCGGTATTCCTCAATCCATTGAAACGAAGCGAAGAGGAAGTGGAACAGATCATCCGCGAACACCTGGTAGACGAAACATCGTTCGACCATATCCAGTGGGGATTGCCGAGTGTCCTTGCAGGAAATGCAAATCCTGATGAGAGTCAAATTTATCACGAATTCATCGGGGTGAGCGCAACGGAAGAAATTCCGCTCGTGGTGGCGACGGACCTGGAGGAATTCCTCGCCCGCGTAAAGAAGAGTAAATATTGAGATGGAAGTAAATTGGGGGAGGGATTACGGATTTACTACGGACAATACCGATTACAGATTTAGACGGATTTACAGAGTGAAGTTGTAATTCAGTTGAATATTGAGCGTGCGATGAGTTGGGAGAGGGATTACGGATTCAGACGGATTTACAGAGAGGAATTCGCATGGGCAAGAGCAGGTGTTCAAAGGCCTGTAAGTACCTGACAATTTCTTAACTTCATGTTCCTGTTTCAACCCTCTTTTTTCGGCATTTGATCAACCGGAAAACCTGAAACCAGCAACTTGAAACTTTCTGCATGAAGAAAATTCTACTTTTTATCTTACTTCTCACGTCCCACATCTCTTATCTCACGTCTCAAACGTATTCCGGAACCACGGGTCCGATCCACGACGTGCAGCAGAATCTTTTTTTCGTTGGAGTCACCGGGCTTGTGCCATCGACGATCGATACGACAACGTTCGGTCTCGAGAGTGTGCAATTGAGCTTGCAGCATACCTGGGACGGAGATCTTGACATTCGACTCGTGTCGCCCGATGGAACCGAAGTATTGTTGAGCAGCGGCAACGGCGGCGGAAATGATGATTACACGAATACAGTTTTCATAAACACCGCAACGACCAACATCACCGCGGGCAATGCACCTTTCACCGGATCGTTCAAACCGCAGGGACAGATGGGACTCGTGAACAACAATCAGAATGGAAACGGAACATGGGTGCTGAAAGTGACCGACATGGCCGCACAGGACAGCGGCATGATGATCAACTGGAGCATCACATTCGGAAATTCTCCTGCGAGTTATTTTTCACTGCACGATTCGAATCTTCCGATCATGGTCATCAACACGAATAATCAGACCATTCCCGATTCGCCGGATATTCCCGCGAGCATGGGCATCATTTACAACGGAATCGGAATCCGCAATTACATGACCGACCCGTTCAACAACTACAACGGCCAGATCGGAATTCAGATACGCGGATCGAGTTCGCAGGGATTTCCGAAGAAGAGTTATGGATTTCAAACGTGGGACGTGAATAATCTTCCGATCGATTCTTCATTGCTCGGAATGCCGAAAGAACATGACTGGATCCTGAGCGCAAGTTATTCCGACAAATCGCTGATGAATAATCAGCTCTCGTATTTTCTCTCGAGACAAATGGGTTGGTACGCGCCGCGATGGCAATATGTGGAACTCGTGGTGAATGGAGAATACCAGGGCGTTTACATCCTGATGGAAAAAATAAAACGCGACAAGCATCGTGTCGATATCAAGAAATTAACTCCGACAGCGATCTCCGGTGATTCACTCACGGGCGGATACATCATCAAGATCGACAAGACAACAGGAAACGGTGGCGGAGGATGGACATCACCATTCGCTCCCGACACGAACATCAACGGACAGACGATCTATTTCCAATACGATTATCCGAGTGATGTGAACATCGTTCCGCAACAGCAAACGTACATTCAGCAATATGTCGACAGTTTTGAAACGGCGCTCGCCGGTCCGAATTTCATGGACACATCTGTCGGCTATCGGCATTACATTGACATGAATTCGCTCATCGATTATTTTCTCGTGAATGAGTTGAGCAGAAATGTGGATGGTTATCGACTGAGCACATACCTCTACAAGAATCGTTACAGCCAGGGCGGAAAATTGATCATGGGTCCTGTGTGGGATTACGATATCGCGTGGGGAAATGCGGATTACTGCAATGGAAATAACGTGACAGGATGGGCGTACGATTTTGCAAGTGTGTGTTCGGGAGATTACTGGCAGATTCCTTTCTGGTGGGATCGTTTAATGCTCGATTCCAATTTCACCAATCAGCTCAAATGCCGATGGACCGTTTTGAGTCAATCGATTCTTTCTCCAACGTATCTCGACAACTGGTGCGATTCTGTCGCGAATTATCTCGACGAAAGCCAGGCAAGGAATTTTTATGAATGGCCGATCCTCGGAACATATGTGTGGCCGAATCCTTCACCAATTCCGACCACGTACCAGGGCGAAGTGGATGAATTGAAAAACTGGATCGATGCGCGTTGGGCGTGGATGGATGCGAACATGCCGGGCGATCTTTCACAATGTAATCCGGCAGGTGTTTCATCACCAACCGCGTCGAACGATCTTCCTGCGGCGTATCCGAATCCGTTCAGTTCAACGATCAATCTTTCGATCTACCAGAAGAATCCGGTGGAAGTGAAAATGGAATTGTACAACGCAATGGGACAACTTGTGCAACCCGCGCAGATTCAAATGCACAACGGTGGAAATCAGAATATCGTTTTCACACCGGATGCAACACTTCCGACGGGAGTTTATTTACTCCGCATCACCGCCGGAACAATGGTGTGGACACAGCAACTCTCTCGCGCACAATGACCACGCGCATTCAATGATTAGAAGATTCGAAGATTGGAATATTGACTTTTGGATGGAAAGCCGTTAATATTCCAATCTTCAAATTTTCGAATCTTCGAATTGTGGAATAGAAACAATTGTAAATAGAAGACACAAACAATGAAAAAACTATTACTGTTCATATTGCTACTCACGTCTCACGTCTCATTGCTCACGTCTCAAACGTATTCCGGATCCACCGGCGCGATCAACGATGTGGCGACGAATGATTTTACGTGTAACGTTTCGGCGTTGAATCCTGCTGCGATAGATACCGTCGTGCATGGATTGGAAACAGTGCAGATCAATCTCACGCACACGTACGATTCCGACCTGAAAATTCAATTGATCGCTCCCGACGGAACAACTACGCTTCTTTGCAACGGAGTCGGTGGAGGAGGAGATGATTTCACGAATACTGTTTTCGATATCAACGCTGCTACATCCATCGGTGCGGGAAGTCCACCGTTCACGGGTTCGTTCACTCCGCAGGGCATGATGGGCATGGTGAACAACGGGCAGAATGGAAACGGGACATGGACGCTGCGCGTGATCGACCAGGCCGCGCAGGATTTCGGAACGATGTTGTCATGGTCGTTGACATTTGGAAATAATCCGGCGACATATTCTGTTTTCTCTTCATCGAACATGCCGATCGTGATCATCAACACGAACAATCAAACCATTGTGCAGACGGGAAAGATCATGGCCGATATGGGAATCATTTACAACGGCGTTGGCATCCGCAATCACATGACCGATCCGTGGAATAATTACAATGGAAAAATAGGAATTGAACTCCGCGGAAATTATTCAGCCGGACTTCCGCAGGTTCCCTATGATTTTGAAACGCGCGACATCAATGGAAACGCAATTGACGCTTCTTTGCTGACCATGCCGTCCGAGAACGACTGGTGCCTGATCGCGATGTACAATGATAAAGCATTCATGCGCAACGCACTTTCCTATTCCATGTTTGAAGAAATGGGTCATTGGGGACCGCGTTCGAAATTGTGCGAAGTGGTTTTGAACGGCGAATACCAGGGTGTTTATGAGTTGACCGAATCGATCAAGCGTGATGTGAATCGCGTGGACATTGCAAAACTGAAACAGATCGACATCACGTATCCCGAAGTGACCGGAGGATATATTCTGAAAACAGATTACTGGGACGCGACGAATTCATGGCAGCTTTCGTACAGCCCGATCGATCATCCGGGATTCGACATTCACATGGTGTACGTTTATCCCGACAAGAACATGATCATGCCGCAGCAGAAAACATACATCGCTTCTTTTTTCGACAGTCTCGAAACTGCATTGTACGGGCCGAATTTCACCGATCCTGTGAATGGATACAGAAAATACATGAGCACGAATTCATTCATTGATTTTTTCATCGTCGAAGAAATGTCGCGCAATACAGACGGATTCAAGAAGAGCTGTTATTTCTACAAGGAGAAAGATGATGCGACAACCGGTGCGATCGGAAAACTGAAAGCAGGTCCCGTGTGGGATTTCGATTGGGCGTGGAAAAATATCTGGGACTGTTCTATTTTCCAGGCGACTGACGGAAGCGGCTGGAGTTATCATGTCAACGATTGCAATCCGGATGTTTATGGAACAGGATATTATGTCCGGCTTTTGCAGGATTCAACATTCGCGAATGAATTGCATTGCCGCTGGGAACAATTGCGTGCAACAATTCTGGACACCACTTATCTTTTTCACAAGATGGATTCCATTGCAGCTTATTCCAGTGAAGCGCAGGCGAGACATTATGCCTATTGGGGAAATATGGGAATTGCAACCGGAACACCCGAAGTGGATGCACCGCGTCAATCGTACCAGGCCGAAGTTGATTCGCTCAAATCATGGATCTGGAAACGCATCGTGTGGCTCGACGCGAACATGCCGGGAAATTCTATGAATTGCAATTACGTCGGAATTCCTTCTCCGCAACAGAATGTTGCTGCTGTGAATGTTTATCCGAATCCATTCAGTACGCAGATCGATCTTTCCATTTACCAGGAACATCCGGTGGAAGTGAAAATGGAATTGTACAACGCGATGGGACAACTCGTGCAACCCGCGCAGGTGCAGATGCACAATGGAGGAAACCAGGATATTCTTTTCGCACCTGATGCAACACTTCCTTCAGGTGTTTACCTGTTACGCATCACAGCGGGAACGATGGTGTGGACAAGACAGCTTTCGAAAGTGGAGTGATGTGCGGAGATCATAACCCGGCACTTTAGTGTCGGGTTAGAGAGCTATAACACGATTTCCAGTGGCGGCGCGACCTTAGTTGATGTTCAATCAAGGACGGGCCGCAACATTTTTTGGTAAGAGTGTGTATTGCCCCGACACTAAAGTGCCGGGTTATGATCACCGTATTCACAAATTCACACATCTGCACATTCACACATCCTTACATCTGCACATCCTTACATCTGCACATCCGAGGAAGGATTCTGCGCGTCGGCTTGGTTCATCACTTCCGTTTGTTTCCGAATAGATGCTTTGTGAAGCAGTTGACATAACTCCACTACCAGGTCACGATCGAGTCCGAGTGACTCTCCGGCAGCTGTTCTTGTTTTGAGAATGTTCAGCCACCTTTCAATTTGGAGAATCGTCACACCATGATCATGTTTGAATTCACCGATGCGCTCCACGATCTGCATTCTTCTTGCAAAGGCCTGGATCATCTCGAGATCAATTTCATCAATGACTTCGCGCAATGAGCTCAGCATGTATTCAAATCCTGCATCACCGATGGAAGCGTCGCGGACGATGAGTTCATCAACGAGTACATGCAGCATGGCGGGCGTGAGTTGTTGTGCGGCATCACTCAACGCTGTTGCCGGATCACGATGTGTTTCGATCATGAGTCCGTCCATATCAAGATCAAGCGCACGCTGCGAAATTTCTTTGATGAATTCTCTCTTTCCCGAAATGTGACTCGGATCGCAGATAACAGGTAATGCAGGACAACTCGCTTTCAGTTCGATCGCCATTTCCCACATCGGTGCGTTTCTATAACGTGTTTTGATCGCAGTATGAAATCCGCGATGGATGGCTCCGAGTTTTTTTATTCCCGCGCGATTCACACGCTCAAGCGCGCCCATCCACAACGACATATCCGGATTCACCGGATTTTTCACGAGCACAGGAATGTCAACACCTTTCAGAGCATCCGCAATTTCCTGGACAGAAAAAGGATTCACTGTCGTTCGTGCCCCGATCCACAACACATCCACTCCGTATTTCAAAGCGAGCTCCACATGTTCCGATGTCGCGACCTCAACAGTGACGGGAAGATTACATTCTGTTTTGACACGCTGCAACCACTTCAACGCTTCTTCACCCATTCCTTCGAATGCGCCGGGACGTGTGCGCGGTTTCCACACACCTGCGCGGAACAATCCGATCTTCTCATTTCCTGAAATTGCACGCGCCGTTTCCATCACCTGCTCTTCACTTTCAGCACCACACGGACCCGCAATGAACAACTTTCTCTTCCCTGAATTCAGCCAGGAAGAAAGCGGAACAATGTCGAGATCCAATTGGGGAATAGGCATGAGTAAAGTTAACTATTAGAGATCAGTTTTTGCGGGGAACCAACTGCGAATTCTGACGCAAGCGTCAGTGCGAAAATGCGAAGTGCGAAAATCCGGATAACGGATCACGCAGGTTCGCACTACGTATTTCCAAAGTCCGCCTTAAGCGGACTGTTCATACTTCGTTCCCGATTGATAAGTGGAGCGAACTACGGAATAAACGGAAACATGGTCAGGAAAAAACAATAGTCCTTGATCTCTCCGGCCTCCGTCTTCCCTGTTCCGTCCTCTATTTCTCCTCCAGCAACACATCCATATCCACCATCAGCCGATTCACTTCTACTGAATCCAGTCCGTCATACAATCCGCGGATGTGGCCCTGCTTATCAATGAGCGCGAAATTCTGTGAGTGAACAAAATCCTCTTTTCCTCCATCGCCTTTGGTGTCGGAGATGAGATACGATTTGCGCGCGAGCATGTAGAGCTGCGCTTTGTCGCCCGTCACAAAATGCCACTGCGAATTATCGACATGACGATCGGAAGCGTATTTCGCAAGGACAGGAACCGAATCATTCTCGGGATTCACCGTGTGTGAAATGAACTGCACATTTTTATTCCCTTTGTACTTCTCATACACGCGCTGCATCTGGTTGTTCATGCGCGGACAGATGCCCTGGCACGAGGTGAAGAAAAAATCCACGACGCAAACTGAATTGGAGAAATCGGCGCGCGTGAGTTTTCTCCCGGTCTGATCGGTGAGCGAAAAATCGTACACTACAAATCGTCCGAGTGAATCGTTATGTCCCTGCAAAGCTTTTTCCACCGGTTCGAAATAATTCAGCGTTCGCACTTTTGCGCCATTGCCGAAATAAAAATATCCGCCCACCAGGATGGAGACGGCAAGCATGACCAGGAGAATATTCGCTGCGTTCGATTTCATGATGCAAAGTTAAACAGAGTTCAAAAGAAAACTCCCTGTTTTCAGCAGGGAGTTTCAGGAATGATATGCTATGTGAAAATTATTTAGGTTGTGTGGTCGTGGTGGTTGTGCCTGTTCCACCTGTTGTAGTTGTTGTTGTGGCAGCAGCTGGAAGTGGTTTTGGATCCATCGGTGTTCCGGAGATGAGTTTGCCTGCGGAATATTTGAGCGTCACAGAAGTTTTTCCATCCTCCGACATTTGTTTCCAATTACCTTCTTTGAGCCCGTTCACATATTTCCCGGTCTCGTAAACTTTTCCGCTTTCATAATAGGTATTCCATACACCCG
The DNA here is from genome assembly GCA_035496135.1 of Bacteroidia bacterium. Lineage (GTDB taxonomy): Bacteria > Bacteroidota > Bacteroidia > Palsa-965 > Palsa-965. Next base: position 6,967 of record DATJEX010000130.1, on the reverse strand, counting down.
TCTCTTTTCCTTTGTCGTAGTTTCCGCGGATCTTCAGTTTTCCATCTTCATAATACTCGAGGTATTCGCCCTGCATATCGTTTTTGGTGTACATCACTTCACTCGCCTTGTTTCCGTTCTGGTGATAAGTGACCATTTTTCCTTCGAGGATACCATTCTTGTAAATGGATTCGGTGTTGATCTTTCCGTCGGTGTAATACCATTTTGCAATTCCATCGCGAACACCATTCACGAAATTTCCTTCTTCCTGGATCTTGTTGCTGTTGTTATAGATCTTGCGCGGACCATTCAGCTTTCCATTTTTGTAAACTTCCTCTGTTTTCACACGGCCACCTGTGAAATAAGTACGGCGAATTCCATCGAGTGAATCGTCGAGATAATTTTCCTGGCGGAAGATGTATCCGGCGCGATCGATAGCGAGGGAAACGCCATTCTTCTTTCCACCTTTATAGTTGTCAATGAAAGCAGGCATTGGCGTTCCAACAGGATACGCGATCCATGTTCCTTCGCGTTTTCCGGCGATGTAATCCCCTTCCCAGTCGTACGCGCCGGTACGCTCAACCCAGAAACCGGTTTTCTGTCCGGAAGCATCGGTTTTGTTCGTATCACCCACCGCGGTGGAAAAGAGAAGTGATTTGGAAATGGAAAGGCCTTTTGCAGACGCATAGGTCGCTGGCAAAAGCATGAGCAGAAAAAGAAGTTTTTTCATAGGTTATTCGTTCTGATTTGGAAGCTGGTTGGTTGTGCCTGGCCGCCCTGGTCATGAAAAAGGCGGGTTGTTTAGGGTGTTAAAAGTACGTCAAAAATCGTGCAGAAAAGAGGCTTTCCCGTCAATTTTCATTGTTAAAAGCTGATAATTCAGTAGTGGATCTACTTCTCGTAAATGATGTCCAGCGCCTGGGAATGATAGATGTCGTCCGGTGTCACAACATCCATGTCGGCGGGAAACATTCCATTGGGATACTTGCTGTAGAAAAGCTTTTTCGTGAGTGGGTCGTGGTAATTGAGAGTGGAAAATTTTTCAGGTTTGCAGAGGACAATACCAAGCGCGTTGTGATATCCCTTATACACCATTTCGGCCTGGTAGAATTCGTCGTCACTCCAGTCGGAATAGGCGTCATAAGGTTTGCCCCTGAAACTTTTCAGTTCGGTGGTGAGCATTTTTTCATGCTTGTCGTTGAAATAAATGTTCGCGTTCTTGATCCTCAGCAGCGCCACGTGTTGTCCATCACCCGCCGCGACCCATTCCGTAAGCGGAAACGCTTTCACACTGTCGCCCACACTCAGTACCATCAGCAGATTCTTCTGGGGCAACTGAAAAATGATCCCCATGTTATTGTATTTCGATCCGGTGAACGCGGTCGTGAATTTGCCGTGATCGTCACTCCTGTTCTGCATGATGATATCACCGAACTGAACGGGAGGCAACGCGGTCGCTTTCGTGGTATCGGTATTTGTTTTGCTCCCCAGCAATTGTTGAGCGGCAAAAGCAGAATCGATGGTGAAATTGGAGGAAGCACTATCGTCCTGTTTTTTATCTCCTTCTCCGCATGCGGCTAAGAGAGAAAATGTCAGGACAGGAAGGAGGATCTTTTTCATTTTGCAAATATAAACAGGGAACGAATTGCGAATTCGCTCCGCCAGGGGCGTAGCGTGCGGAAATGCGGAGTGCGAATTGCAATATCCGAATAAGCGATTTCGCAATCAGCACTTCGCATATTCGAAGCGGGCAGATCAGCGGGATGAGATTGGTAATTCGTTCCCCTCACAACCATTTCTTCCTTCTGAAATAAATGATCAGCGCGGTAACGATCACGATCATCAATCCCCAGACGGTCACATACCCGTAGGGTGAATAAAGTTCGGGCATGCTCATCGGAAGAAGATTTCCATTGTCGTCTTTATGAACGAAATTCATTCCGTAGATACCGGCGATGAAGGTGAGTGGTACGAAGATGGTGGTGATGATGGTCAGTGTTTTCATCACCTCGTTCATCCTGTTGCTCACACTCGACATGTAAAGATCCATCATGCCCGAAAGGAGGTCGCGGTAGGTTTCCACGGTATCGATCACGCGGATGGTATGATCATGTGCGTCGCGGAGATAAACCGATGTGTTGTCACTGATCAGATCGGATTCCGAACGTTCCAGGTTGCTGATGAGTTCACGCATCGGCCACACGGCTTTGCGGATGTACACCATTTGTCTTTTCAGGTGGTGAAGATGATGCAGCGTATCCGGACTCGGATTATCGATGAGCGTGTCTTCAAGAACTTCCACCTCATCGCCGATCTTTTCCAGCACGGCGAAATAAGAATCGATCACGGCATCGATCAGGCAATACGCGAGATAATCAGCGCCGCATTTCCGCACTCTTCCTTTTCCCATCCGCAACCGTTCACGGATAATGTCGAACACATCGCCACCGTCTGCTTCCTGGAAAGAAAGCACAGTGTGATCATTGAGCAGAACGATCGTAAGCTGTTCGGCCACCAGTGCATCATCACTTTCCTTTTTCAAACGCGAATCTTCGAAGATCATTTTCATGATCGTGACAATGTAATTATCGAAGTCCTCGAATTTCGCGCGCTGATTCGTATTGACGATATCTTCCTGTGTGAGCGGGTGAATATTGAAAAGATTACCGATCTGCTGAATGATGCCGATGTCGTGTACGCCGTCCACGTTTATCCACTTCACCATTCCGCTCTGCACATGCGTGAGGCATTCCTGTATATCGTAAAAATCCTTCTCGATGAATTCCGTCTCATTGTACTCGATGAGCGAAATATGAACTTTGTCCAGCGTCGCTTTTCCAAGGTACATAAGTGTTCCGGGAGGAGCGCCTGATTTTATGGACAAGTGTTGCATCTGGAAGGATTACAAATATTACGGATATACGGATTACAGATGGACGAATATACGAATTGCGTTAAGGAATGACCAATGCATCAATTGCCAATGTCCAACGTAAAGAAACACAATTGGTCATTGGTCATTGTGTCATTGGTCATTGATCGTTTCCAGCCACCACGATCACAATTTCTCCCTTCACTGTTTTAGCTGAAAAATGTTTGATCGCTTCTTCCACTGTGCCCCTGAAATTCTCTTCGAACATTTTGGTGAGTTCGCGCGAAACACAAACCTGCCGGCCTGCTCCGAAATGCTCTTTCATCTCTTCCAGCGCTTTTACCAATCGGAAAGGCGATTCGTACAACACCATCGTCCGTTTTTCTTCCGCCAGTTCTTTCCATTTCGTTTGTCTTCCTTTTTTCTGCGGAAGGAATCCGACGAACACGAATGAATCGCAGGGCAATCCCGACTGAACGAGTGCAGGAACGAAAGCTGTCGGTCCTGGAAGACATTCCACTTTCACGCCTGCCTTCACACATTCGCGCACGAGCAGAAATCCCGGATCAGAAATTCCCGGCGTGCCGGCGTCACTCACCAATGCGATCTTCTGACCAGAGTTTATTCTCGACACGATCATCTCCACCGTCTGATGTTCGTTGTGCTGGTGATGCGGGAAGAGCGGAGTTTTGATCTCGAAATGCTTCAGCAGATTTCCTGTCGTCCTTGTGTCTTCGGCGAGAATGAGATCCACTTCTTTCAGAATGCGAAGCGCACGAAGCGTGATGTCTTCGAGATTGCCGATCGGAGTGGGGACTAAGTAGAGCATTTTAGTTGTCAGGGGCAGTTATCAGTTGCCAGTTTGCGGTTTTCAGTTTACTGTTCGACGAAACAAACTGAAAACCGCAAACTGAGAACGATTAAACGGAATTCATCATCTTATCCGTGAAATCTCGCAAGAGCGAAAACAGATCTTCAAACTTCGTCAGCGGCAAAGTTTCTCTTCTATCACAAACATCATGGTACGCTTTCAGTCCGCCGAGCGTGTAGATGTAGAACGAAGGAACTCTTGCTTCGGTGAAAAAATAGTGATCGCTGATCGCCGCTTTCCCTCTTGGTTTTACGGTAACGAGATAATTTCCTCTTGTGTTGAGCGCTTTGAGTGAATCGAATTGTTTCGGGAATTCTGTTGCATTCACCACGGTGATACCTTCATCACCCGTTCCGAGAATATCCATGTTCACCAGGAATTTTATTTCTTTCAATGGAAACAACGGATGCTGAATATAAAATCCCGATCCAAGCAATCCGACTTCTTCCCCGCTGAACGCTATGAACGCGATGGAATATTTCGGCTGATGAGCAGGCTGTGAATAATATCGCGCGAGACTCAGCAGCATCGCAATTCCGCTGGCGTTGTCATTCGCCCCGGGGAAATACGTGTCTTTTCCCATCTGCCCGAGATGATCATAATGCGCCGTGAACACGATGAACGAATCAGGTTGCGTACTTCCTCTCACATAGCCGATCACATTTTGGGAAGTATAACTCTTCAGGAATTTCGCTTTGATGTTCACGTCGATCGAACCTGAATATTTCCACTTGTAGTCAACCTTTATCACCGGAACAGTCGACTGCACCTGCGACATGTCCATTGGTTCAAGCTTGTTGCAGGTAGAGGTCATCGCGATCGGTTTCAACGGAATGATCACTCCTTTTATTCCGATCCGGTACTGCATGATGTCGTTCATGTAACTCAACTTCATTTTACTTCGCACCCCAACGGTGTCCACCATCACGAAACATTTCGTCTTGTCCAGTTTTTTGAACGCGTCAAGCTTGTTGTCATCATATACGAGTGCTGAATCGATAAGCACGACCTTGAAATGTCCTTTTACAGAAGGAGCGTCGCACTGGACAATGAAATCTTCTCCCGGAACAAGGTTATTCGTTGCACGGTCCCCTGCTTTGATCGTCACAGACATCTTTCCCGGAAATGTATTGATCGGGAAAGAGAAGTTCTGGGTATAGAGTCCGGCGATGTTGAACGGGATGAGATTGAAACTTTTGTATTGGTCTGTGATGTATTTCGCAGCGATCTTGTCTCCGTTGTTCACGTACCCGCGTCCGTGCATGGACGGAGAAGCGAGCGTGTCGATCACCTGCTTGGCATAGGCGCGATCCTGCCCGTGCACCTGCGTGAACACCGCGATGAATAAAAAGAAAGGAAAAAATTTCAGGGAGCGCATGTGCGTTAAGCAGTTCTTCTTTTGAGAATGGATTGCATCATCACCACAGCTTCACTATCCGCTTTCCAGTTACGTTCAGCGGCCATCGCGGAAAATAATTTATCAGATTCCGCCCTCGAATGACAACCGTTCAGTTTCGCGATCTCAATTTCATAGAGATTGGAATCGCCGTTGAAAAGCGTTTTGATGAGCATGAGTTTTTCATTGAGGCCGATGAATGTTTTCAGGTCGGGAAGCGGTTTGTTCTGAGGAACTGGAGCGACCGGTTGTTGTGGCGCAACAACAGTTTCAGGCGCCGGAGTTTGTTTGATCTCTGCAACCGGTGGCGGAGGAGCAACATTTTTTGTTACGTCGGGCGGAGTCGGGACGACAGGAATTTTAGCCGGAACTTCCACGATCACTTTCTCTGCTTCCACATCGAGCAAATGCAACAAGGCAAAAGAATTTTTCTGTAATTCAGAAGCATGCTCTGTCATCTGGCGAAGCGCTTCTGCATCATTGATGGCGGCTTTGGAACGCAGCGCAGAGATCTGGTCAGCATGTTTGAGCAATTCCTGCCTCAGAAAATTTCTTTTGTCATTGATGTTTGCCATGCCGGGATCGAAGTGCTTTTATTTAGATTTGCATGGAGCGCATCTCAAAAATCCTTTTCGGGTTTTTTTCACCGCAAAGGCGCAAAGTTCGCCAAGCCTTTATGGTATTTTTGAGATGCACTCCTCAAAAAGTTCATTTCAAAAGTACATCTTTTCCGTTCTCCGTCCCGGAGCAACTCATTCTTAAAAACATGTTTTTAGAAAATCCAAGGCCATCACAGCACAGGAAAGGAAGCATCGAAGTCGTTTGCGGTTCCATGTTCTCCGGCAAAACGGAAGAACTCATCCGCAGGATGAAACGTGCGCAGATCGCCAAGCTGAAGGTGGAGATCTTCAAGCCAACCGTTGATAACCGTTACCACGAAGTGAAAGTGGTGTCGCATGATGCCAACGAGATCCACTCCACGCCGGTCGCTACTTCTGCTGATATTCCGGTATTGGCGAAAGACGTGGATGTGGTCGGAATTGATGAAGCGCAGTTTTTTGACAGCGGTATCATCAGAGTCTGCAGCGATCTTGCTGATCGTGGCGTGCGCGTGATCGTCGCGGGACTCGACATGGATTTCAAAGGCAATCCGTTCGGGCCGATCCCCGATCTGCTCGCTATTGCGGAACACGTGACCAAAGTTCACGCGATATGCATGCGTTGCGGAAATCCGGCGAATCATTCCCATCGTATGTCAGGCGGAAGTGAATTGGTGCAGCTGGGTGAAAAAGATAGTTACGAGCCGTTGTGCCGCGATTGTTTCCGTGAGCGTACGAAAGGGAAGAAGGATTGAGCGACGTGGGACGTGAGACCGGAGCGCGTTGAGTCTCATGTCCCATGTCTCTTGGTCCCACCTCCAATTCAGGAGATTTGAATTTTTATATATTTGCCGCCTTATTCATTTATATATGTTTCATTTTAGTATTAATTATTCATGGCTAATACCTACACACAGATCCTGCTGCATGTTGTCTTCGCAGTGAAATACCGAGAGAGCAGGATCAAAGAAGAAAACCGCGAAGAGCTTCAGAAATATATTACCGGCATCATTCAGAACCGCGGGCATAAACTTCTGGCGATCTATTGCATGCCTGATCATATTCATATCCTGGTGAGTATTAAACCCGATGTGCTTATTGCAGATCTGGTGAGAGATATCAAAACCGGTTCTACTAAATTCATAAACGAGTCTGGCTGGATCAAGGAAAAATTTGCCTGGCAGGAAGGATATGGCGCTTTTTCATATAGTCGGTCCAATCTCAAGCATGTGGTCAGCTATATTGAGAAT
>DATJEX010000129.1:0-3303 GCA_035496135.1 Bacteroidia bacterium | reverse complement strand
TAAGTAATTCTTTTCTTCTTGTGCCAGTGTCGATGAGCAGGATGTCGGTGAATGAATCCTGTTTTGTGGTACGGGCGAGGATGGTCATGTACACCGTGCTGATGTGTGAAGTGGTTACAAAAATTCTGACCCTCGGTGAATTCATATACCTTTATCGTTCATAAAAGTAATTAAACCTTTCAGAGTTGGGCACGATACAGCGTCAGGGCATTATGAACACCGTCATCATCTACGTCGGTGTCATTCTTGGATTCCTGAACACCATTTTCATTCAGCCACATTACCTGACTCCCGACGAAGTGGGCCTTGCGCGGATCATGGTTTCTTTCGGAGGATTTCTCACGCCATTCATGCTCATGGGAAGTGCCAGCACCTGCGTGCGTTATTTCCCGTTGTTCAAAGACAGGGATAAAAAACATCACGGCATATTCGGCTTGGTGATGATGATCGCAGCTATTGGTATCGCTTTTGGCGGACTGGTGATCTTCCTGTTCAGGGAAAGAATAAAGGCAGCTTACGCGGGCGATTCGGAATTGTTCGTGCACTATTTCTATCTCGCTTTCCCGGTGGCGGTGGTCATGACACTTGGTATTGCGGTGAACGCTTATTGCAACAGTTTGCTGAAAACAACATTCACTTCATTCATGAATGACATCTGGGTGCGCGTGTTGCTCATCGTGACCACTGTTCTCTATGCAGTAAGATTCATCAGCCTCGATCAATTCGTCTGGTCCATTTTCATTACCTACGCCAGCCAGTTTGCAATTGTGGCGATGTATGTTTTCGTCATCGACAGGCCCGGTTTGCGTGTCGATACTGCATTCATAAAAAAGATCGGGTGGAATAAGATCATCACGTATTCGCTTCTTCTTGCGGTCACAGCGCTCTCATCGCTCAGCATGAAATTCCTCGACACGGTGATGATCGGCGCATATCTTCCATTGAAATTCGTTGGGATTTATTCTATTGGTGCATTCATTGCACAATTCATTGAAACACCTCTGTATTCGCTGGAACGTGTTGCGGGTATAAAGATCGCCCATGCGATGCAGGAGAATAACCTGAAAGAGGTTAAGGATATTTATACTAAGTCTGTGAAGTATCTTTTCCTGATCGGCGGATTCCTGGTCGTATGTATCGTCACGAACATTCACGACTTTCTCCTCCTGCTTCCGAAAGATTATCGTGATGCGGCCGGTGTCACAATCATCATGAGCATTGGTTCCATCATCAATATGGCGACGGGAGTGAATTCACCGATCCTGAATAATTCATCGCGCTACATCTGGGGCGTGATCTTCATGCTCATCCTTCTTGTTGTTTCCGTGATCCTGAACATGCTTTTCATTCCACGCTTCGGAATTGAAGGGGCCGCCATAGCCACAGGCCTTGCGAGCGTGCTGTACAATTTTGCAAAATTCATTTTCATCTGGAAAACTTTTCACATGCAACCCTACGACAGAAAAACAATTCTGACAGTAGTCGTCATTGGTGTTTCGCTTGCAGCAGGATTATTGATCCCTTCCATATCCAATGTGTTGGGGACACTTGCGTTAAGGGGAACAGCTGTTGCCATCACCTATTTTGTACTCACGTTCCTTTTCAGGATCGTTCCGGAATTCCACAGCAAACTTCCTTCGCCGCTGAATAGATTCTGAGAAAGACTTCAGTTCTGTCCGCTTTGTGTAATTTTGAACCCTATGTCAACATCCGAACAATTAGCTGCCAAACTCAAAGGCCATTCTATCTTTCGCGAACTGAAAGATCTTTCAGCGGTCGATCCCAACGCGATCGAAGCATTCTATCCCAATGTTCGGGACAGAAACGATGTAGGCGTGCTGCGCTGCAAAACGTCCGGTGTTATTTTCCTGGATTCTGTCGATCATGTCGCTTCGTCATATTATTCAGAAAAAGCAGGAACTTCCTATTGGAGCAGCGAAGACCGGAATACCGGATTAAAAGAAACAGCCGAGGACGACAATCGTCGTGCGGCACAAATAAAGGATCTTATCAAGGGAAAAAGCTATGCGGATGTTGGTTCGGGCCTTGGCGGAATTCTGGACCTTGTAAAGCCGCTGGCGAAAGATATCGTGGCGGTGGAACCGCAGAAAGATATCCGGGAAAATCTCCAGCATCTTGGATACGATGTTCACGCTTCCATTTCCGACCTGATGAATTCCGGTAAGAAGGTTGATCTCATTACCCTGTTTCACGTATTTGAACACATCACCGATCCGCTGAATTCACTGAAGATGCTTCATGCATCACTCGCGCCCGGCGGAAAAATATTCATCGAAGTTCCGCATGCAGGTGATGCGTTGATCACGACGTATGATCTTGATGCTTTCAAGAAATTCACCTTCTGGAGCGAACACCTGGTCCTGCATACCAAAAAGAGTCTTGAAAAATATCTTGCTGCAGCCGGATTTAAAAATATCAGCGTAAAAGGTTTTCAGCGTTATCCGTTGACGAATCATTTGCTGTGGCTGCGTGACGGTAAACCCGGTGGACAGAATTTCTATAAGAAGTTGAGAGAGGAAAAGTCCGAACAGGCCTATGCGGAGATGCTGGATAAGAATGATCTGACCGATACGATCATTGGTATTGCGGAGAAGTGATCCATTTTCACTAATTTGCATTGTACTTTATAGACGTTACCTTGAAAAAGACAATTGCAATTCTCCTGTTTTCAACAGCATTCATTGTACTTAGATCACAAACGTTCACCCAGGTGAATACGGCAGCAGGTAACAGTGTGCCCGGACTTGTGAATGGGCCTGTGGCTTCCGCAGAGTTCAATGGATTGTACAGCCTTTGTTGCGATTTTTCGAATAATGATATGTATGTCGCCGATGCGCTCAACAGCACAATAAGAAAGATCTCTAATGGAATGGTTACAACGTTCGCTGGTAGTGGTTCCATCGGAGATGTCAACGGTCAGGGAACGAATGCGTCATTCTATTATACATCGGGTCTTTGTTTTAATAACGGCTATGTGTATGTTTCAGACAACGGAAATAATAAGATCAAGAAAATTGACGCAGGAGGAAACGTAACGACTGTAGCCGGAACAACGATCGGTTACCAGGACGGGCCGATCGCTACCGCAAAATTCAATAATCCGACCGATGTAAAAGTTGTGCCGAACGGTGATATTTACGTTGCTGATTATGGTAATCATTGTATCCGTCTGATATCGAACGGCCAGGTTTCAACTTTTGCAGGAACCGGAACGGTGATTGGAGATGTGATCGGTCCGAATGCATCTGCACGGTTTTTTCATCCAAGCAGCATTTGCATTGA
>DATJEX010000128.1:0-9021 GCA_035496135.1 Bacteroidia bacterium | reverse complement strand
CTTCTCAGACGGGAAGGCTTTTTTCTGCTCTGAAACAAACTAATAGTACTTGACGATAATATAAACGATGATCAGACTCGACAAAATGGTGATGACGATCGATTGCGTGCTTATTCTGAAAGATTCGAGGATATTACGTTTGAACATAGCCCAAAGCGCACCTGCGTAAAACAAGAGCATCAAGAAGTAATTAAAGGTTGGTACTACAGGGAAAAGTGAATCCAGCGTTGCATTTCCAGAAGGTGTTCTGCCAAGATTCGAAAGTAAAGACAGAATAATATTTTCAGTGGAGTACGCAAAATAGAAGGCTCCAAGAACCCAGCCCAATCTTTTCTTTTTCCAAATCAATATGGAAGCAGGTGCAAGAATGAATAATGGTGAAAAATACATAACCATATCCAGTCCCCATTTTGCAAGTGGGCTTGTAAACATAAACCAGATCATTTCAAACTGGTTAATAAGATAAAGGAGAGATATTATCCCTAAAGTAACCGCAATGAATCTAATCTGTTTATCAGTGCTCATTAATTCTTTTTGCCTGATCTATCATTTCAAATGTAGTCAGTTCTTTCTCCCGTTACAATCTGGATCTTGACGCACAAAAAAGATTCCTTGATTTGGTTCCGCCTCATCAGTGTTTCGTAGTTTCGTACGTCTTTAATCTGGAACACATGAGCAAAGCAGATAAAATCAAGAATTTCGACCCAAATTCACCCGGCGATCCGAACAGTAATATTTATGGACTTCCGTTCACTTGCGAAGAAGCAGAGATCGTGATCGTGCCGATTCCATGGGACGTAACTGTTTCTTATTCTGACGGAACTTCCAAAGGCCCCGATGCGATCTTTGAAGCTTCGTTCCAGGTCGACCTGTATGAACCGATGCTGAAAGACGCGTGGAAGATCGGTGTGGCGATGGAAGATGTTTCCCCGGTGATCCGCAAAAAAGCTACGGCCTTGCGCAGGGATGCGAAGAAATACATCAGGGCGTTTACCAATGGTAAAGTCAATAAAGAGGCGAAAGTTATTCTTGAAAAAGTGAATAAAGGTTCGGAATGGCTGAACGCTGAAGTGAAAGCGAAAGTGCTGCACTGGATGAATAAAGGAAAACTGGTCGCGCTGCTTGGTGGTGATCACAGTACACCTTTCGGAATGATGCAGGCGCTCGCGGAAAAATATCCTTCGTTCGGAATTCTCCAGATCGATGCGCATGCTGACCTGCGTGTGGCGTTCGAAGGCTTCACGTATTCGCACGCGAGCATTATGTACAACGCGCTCACGATCCCGCAGGTGAGCAAACTCGTGCAGGTGGGAATACGCGATTACTGCCAGCAGGAAAATGAATTGATCCATGCAAACAAAGAACGCGTGAAAACATTTTTCGACCGTGATCTGAAACACGAGAACTATCTCGGAAAATCGTGGGCGGAACAGGTGGACGTGATCGTTGCTCAATTACCGAAACACGTTTACATCAGCTTCGACATTGACGGACTCGATCCGAAACTCTGCCCGAATACAGGAACGCCCGTCGCGGGTGGATTTGAATTCGAACAGGCGGCTTATCTCATTCAGAAAGTCGCGCAGAGCGGAAAGAAGATCATCGCGTTCGATCTCAATGAAGTTTCTCCTGGTAAGGACGAATGGGACGCGAATGTAGGTGCACGCATGCTCTTCCGCATGTGCAACATGATGGCCTTATCCAACGAAAAGATCTGATGCAGGATCAGAAAAGAAAACTGTATGAATATCTCTGCGGATTCATTTCCGATGAACGCAGGAATAAATTCGAGCGTTACATTGAATCGAGAACGAGATATGTGACGATCGCAGTTGAGGATATTTATCAGCCGCATAATATTTCAGCCGTATTGCGGAGCGCTGAATGTTTCGGGATACAGGATGTTCACGTGATCGAGAATGCGAATAAATTCTCACCGAATCCGGATGTTTCGCTTGGCTCCAACAAATGGCTCACGCTGCATCATTACCGCGGAAAAGAAAACAATTCACTCGATTGCATTCAGCAATTAAAGAAAAACGGTTATCGCATTGTGGCGACGACACCGCATGAAAAAGATCAGTTCATCTCTGAGCTGGATCTTTCGAAAGGAAAAGTCGCGCTCTTCTTCGGAACGGAGCTCGAAGGAATTTCAAAGACAGTGATCGATAACGCGGATGAATTCGTGAAGATCCCGATGTTCGGTTTCACAGAGAGTTTCAACATCAGCGTGTCGACAGCGATCTGTGATTATGAACTGACAGAACGATTGAGAAAGTCGGCCATCAACTGGCGGCTGAGTGAAGAAGAGAAAACGGACATTCTCCTCGAATGGGCGAGAAATTCGGTCCAGAAACCTGAATTGCTCGAGAAGGAGTTCCTCAAAAAATAATCCACGTAAATCTGCGTGGCGATCTGCGAAGATCTGCGGCTTATTTTCCAACATCACTTGCCATTACACCCGTTTGAATCAGGCCGCAGATTCACACAGATTTATCCGCAGATTGGCACAGATTAATGTTCTCTTTAGTACATTTGTCCCACATCAACCGAAACAAAAAACCAAAAATGGGAAAAGGCGATAAAAAATCAGCAAAAGGAAAACGCTGGAGACATTCATTCGGCAACTCACGTCCGAGAAAAGTAAAAAAAGCAAAAGGAGCGACTGCCGCACCGAAAAAGAAAGCAGCTCCGAAGAAAGCAAAAAAATCAGCGTAAAGAACGATCCCGTCAGAAATGGCGGGATTTCTCTTTTGTACGAACTACGAAACTTGCGAATACGCTAAATACGAATTTGAGGATCCATTGTTCGCATATTCGCAAGTTTCGTAGTTCGTACAAAAGCCTCAAGGAGCCAACCTGACTTTCTTCCACTTCCCATTCTCCATCCTGAATTCGATCCTGTCGTGCAATCGGCTTTCTCTTCCCTGCCACTTCTCGACTACGCTCGAAGTAATAAAATTCTTCCCCTAAGGAGCGAGGCGCTTTTTATTCCAATTTCCGTTTGAAAGTCTGAAGATGATTCGATCGTGTAATCGGCTTTCCCTCCCTTGCCAAAATTCTACTGAATCGGGTTCGAGAATATATCCACCCCACCATTCCGGGCGGGCGATCTCTTGTCCATTGAATTTTATTTTATTGGCCGCCACCTGATCCTCCAGCCATTTTCTTCCGGGAATAATTTCACTCTGAGGAGAACTCCACGCTCCTATCCTGCTTTCCTGCGGACGTGAATGGAAATATTCATCTGATTCCTTCGCCGAAAGTTTTTTCACTTTTCCATTGATCCTCACCTGGCGCTGTAATTCGGGCCAGAAAAAATTGAGGCACGCATTCGGATTCACCTCGAGCGCATGGCCTTTTTCACTCCTGTAATTCGTAAAAAAAGAAAATCCGGCAGCGCTGAAATCGCGAAGCAGCACGATCCTCGCTGATGGACGATTGTGTTCATCCGAAGTGGCGAGTGTCATCGCGTTCACTTCCGTCACTTCCGCATCGATGGCTTCGAGAAACCATTCGCCGAATTGTTTGAAAGGATCATCCGCTACTTTGCCCTCGTCAAGCGATGCTTTGGAATAGTCGGTACGTATTTTGCGGAGATGTTCGTTAACCTCTTCCATCCGGCAAAGTTATACGTAAATGGATGCATACAAAAATGAGTTTCGTCGTATTAGTGGTTCAGTTTGAAGTGGTGTCAGGTTTTATAACCTGACACAGGCCTGTGCGTTGGCTCAAACTGAACCACTACTGCTTACTGCTTACCGCCTACTGCATTCTGCTTACTTCTTTCTACCTTTATACAAATGGTTTTCGCCGAAAACAAGCTGATGCCGAGAACGGGAAGGATCCTGATCTCCGAACCTTTCCTGGGAGATGGATATTTCCGCCGTGCGGTAGTGCTGCTGGTGGAGCACAACGATAAAGGCTCGGTCGGATTCATTCTCAACAAACCACTTGACATTACGATCGACGAAGCGATCCCCGGTTTTCCTTCTTTCGATTTCAACACGATGTTTGGCGGACCGGTCTCGCGCGATCAATTGTATTTCGTGCACACGCTCGGAGATAAAATAAAAGATTCTGTACCGATCGCCGACGGACTCTGGTGGCTGGGTGATTTTGACCAGGTGAAAGTGATGCTCGATAACAAAGAGATCAGCGTGAATGAAATGCGGTTCTTTATTGGTTACGCCGGTTGGGACAAAGGCCAATTGCTGAAAGAAATGGAAGAACGCTCGTGGTTCGTTTCGGAAGTGGATCTCGACATGATCTTTTCTGCCGACCCGGAAAACATGTGGCAGGAAGCCGTGAAGAAGATGGGAGCGGAATACAAACTGATGGCGGATTTTCCGGAAGATCCTTCGCTGAATTAGTCAGCCTTCGACAGGCTCAGTCTGACAATTCTTACCTCTTTATTCTGATTTTGGATCATGTTCAATGGACCTCCATCGGAATGCATTTAAAGTCCATATCTCCGCCTAAATAGCCACGTCGCTGGAGATAAACATAATCGCCAAAATAATCCCAGGGATATTTTTTTATGAATTCTTTGAAACAGAAGTCAAATGTTCCGTTCGAGAAAGCACCATCAGAAACATGGCTATGCCGCATGGTTGCATTATTTCCATCGAACTCAACAATATCATCACCATTTGACAGATAAACATGCGTGTCCGTCGGACGATAAGCGAATTCATAGATCGTATCAATGAGCAATTTGCCGCTGGTGTCTATTAAGCCGTAATGGTTATTTGCTTCACCGAGAAACCAGCATTGCTGGTAAAGCTCGTTTGTATCCGGCATCACAAGCCAGACATGATCATACACGGGAGGCTGAAGTACTTTGAATTGATCATCACATAATCCCCACTTTCCGTTTTCACACTGAAAACATCCGAGCTGATCATAATAGGAATTCAGTCCTTCGAGATCGAATGGCAATCTTAATTTGTAATCGATCACCGGTTTCCCGAATGCATCGAGCAGCATCCATCCTCCACAGCAACTATCGTTGAAATTGTTTTTTTCATTCTTTTTGAAATAGCCAACGGTATGTGTACCGACATAATAAATTCCGGCAAATCTATCCCAGGCTGTATCTGCCACGATCTTATACTTTTCATTCAGAATGCCGTAATGACGAGATGAAGTTTCCACAACATAATTCGGACCCATAAAGCAAACGTACCTCGCCCACACAGGCATTTGCGGATATTTCCGCGCAAATAAATCTCCCGACAAGAGAAGGATCACTAAAATAAATTTCAATTGGAGCCGCATTCCTCTCTATAACTCGTTTGTGGAAAAAAGATACCAAAGCTGGATTCCCCGGAAGATCCTTCACTGAACTGATGTACGATTTACAATTTACAATGTACGATTTGGCGATAGACAACTTTCCCAGTAGCTCATTAAAATCAAAAATTGTAAATCGTAAATTGTAAATTTCAGAATCGGCTTCCCTTTTTCGTCACGATCGCCGAATTGCCGTTGAAGTTGAATTCCCATCCTGTTTCGAAAATTTTCGGAAGGAATCTTTTGTAGAGTGAAGTGCGCTTGGAAGCTTTGTCTTCTTCTTCGCCTTCTTTCGGAATGCCGGTGAATTCGTAGCACATGATCTTCGTATGTTCGGCCATGAACATCTTCACGATCTTGACAATAGTGTTCATCACGCGGAAAACCTCTCCCCTGTTCGTCACTACATATTCTTCCCCGTCAAATTCATCATTGATCACGCCGAAGACGATCGTCGCGTGCAGGATATTATCCTGGCGTCTTCCGAAACGTACCTCGTACTGGATGCCGCTGTCGGTGGTAAAAAAATAAACTCCGGCTGAAGCAATGGCGGGGGCAATGATCTTATAGGTAGGAACAGAATCCTGCATAAAGGGTATTAGATGTGTAAAAATAGGGTTTTGAATGGATAATTGAGGATGGAGAATTGAGAATGGAGAATGTAACCGGGGCTGCGATCTGGTTTCCAGCAGCAGATTCCCATTATGAACTCTACGTTCTTCATTCTCCATTCTCAATTCTGCATTTTCCATTCCCCATTCGTACCATTTTCCTAAATTGAGCGTTATAACCATGATGCGTTTTCTCCCGATCCTCATCCTCATCACTGTTTCTCCTCTCGTGGCTCAACAATCGGGCTGGAGAACGGATACTGTTTCCCTCAAATTTGCCGAAAGCGATGGATTTGATCTTGCCCCGACTGGAATTGGTCATTCGGTACGGTTGAACGACAGCACCTGGCAATTCACGCCCGACAGTTCGCATCAGTTCAAAGGCTTTTCCGAGACGGTGAAATATTACCACTCGCTTCCTTCTCTTTTTTCCGACTGCGTTTATTTCGATCTGCTGAACAATGCAGGATTCAAAGTCGGCAATACTTCTTATGAATACCCGATGGGATTGACCAATGAAAACCATCGCTACTTTCACGCTCTTCCTGCTTCGCTTCGTTTCATTACGGATACGGCGCATTTGTACAAAACATGGCAGCAGCGATTGAGTGTTGAACAGGTGGATGCAGAAGATGTGAATGAATATCTGCAGCCGTTCTATTTCCGGAAGTATGAAGTGACGAATAAAGAATATAAAGAGTTTGTGAATTGGGTAAGAGATTCTGTCGTGATGAGAATCATGTCAGCGAATGGATATGGAGATAATTTTCTTCTTCAGGATCCTAAAGGCCCTGGATTCGGGGATGGAGATACGCTTTCGCGGTTATATCAACAAAACTCAGGAAATGAAGAGACTCTTCCCAGGTTGAACTGGAATCAAAAAATAGACTGGAACACAACCGATCCTGATTACAGAGCAGTACTTGACAACAGTGGATTAATCAAAACAGATACTGGAAAATTCATGAAGTGGGTCCATTTTGATGTCACCAAACTGAATTATCAATTCATGAATGTTCCTTCCGGATATGGGAAAACTACCATCAACATTTACCCCGACACACTTTCCTGGCTCAATGATTTCACGTACAGTTTCAACGAGCCGATGGCCAATATGTATTTCTGGCATCCGGCTTATGATAATTATCCGGTTGTTGGATTGACGTACTGGCAATGCCTTGCTTTTCTCGAATGGAAATCGAAGCAACTGACGCAGCAGTTCAATGCCAAAGGAAAAAAATACAAAGTCGTGTGTGCGCTTCCGACGAATGCGCAGTGGGACATGGCGTCGTGTGCATATACACAGGATGGAACGATAAGAACGATCGCGGATCAATATGCTTCATGGACCGATCTTTCCTGGTTTGCCGATCTGCAGTTGGCGCAGGACGATGATCACAATGGAAAAGTGATCATTCAGGATACTTCGAATACGACCAATCAAGTCTTGAATTCTTATAGAATACCGCGAGTTGTAGGAATTTACAGCGATAATATCTATTCGCCATTGGGAATCATGCTCACCGGCGACGATCGCACCTTCGGCGATCTGATCTCCGACGGATATTTTCATACCGCACCTGTGACGTATGCCTATTCCGATAATTTCAGGATGGATGGAAAAAGCATGAAACAAAGACGCGCCGATCTTAAAGTGAACGAACGTTACCAGATGCATTTCGACAAACAATCCGGAATCGATTACCTCGACGGAAATGTGAGCGAATGGATGCGCGACGATCTCGACAGCACGTTCCGTCCGGCATTCTTCAAACATCTGCAACTCGATTCCTGCCCGCAATACGACCAATTCAAACTGATTTACGCCATTCAGAAAACCTATTACGATAAACTCCCGGCTAACGGAAAATTGGTCCGCGGTTCGAATTGGTACGATGAAAGATATTCCAATAAGAATGGAAAAAACACAGCCGGCACCAACGCGAAGACCTTTGAAGATCCTTCCAAGGCGCATTGTACCGTTGGATTTCGTTATGTGATCTATATTACTCCGGTCGAGTGAAGGTGAATGTGAGCGTGAAAAGGGAAGGCGAAAAGGGGCTGGGTTATCAACACTTCGGATATCAAAAGTGAATATCTTATGGAGATCCCATTCACTTTCACCCTCACTTTCACTCGTGCAAAAAAATCTGGCACTAATCCTGTATCCTTTTAATCCAGCTACGTTATACTAACGTCCAGGCGCAGCAGAGGAGCTTCCAATCTGGTGGGAAGTAGCCCTTGAACGCCGGGGAAAGCAACGAAAGGATGGGGTAACTCCTGTCCTTTCCTTTTGTGCGAACTACGAAATGGGCGAATATGCGAACTACAGATTCGCGAAAGAGCGCTGATTAAGCTGCGCGTCATTTGTACCTTTGGGTTCGTAATTGTCAGCATATTCGCATTTAGCGTATTCGCCCATTTCGTAGTTCGTACTAAAGCCTGCATGAAACGTCTTCTGATATTGAGCCTGCTCTTCCCACTTCTTTCCCTGAAGGACAAGAACAATTATCTGCTGAAGATCAATCCGCTCATGGAACGTATCGAACACGGAATGGATACAACATACGTCGTGAATTTCTGGGCGACCTGGTGTTCTCCCTGTGTGGCCGAACTTCCTCAATTCGGATTACTCGATTCGGCGTGGACAGGAAAAAAAGTGAAGGTCATTCTCATGTCGCTCGATTTTGAAAAAGATATTCAGACGAAAATGCTTCCGTTGCTTAAAAAGAAAAATCTCAACATGGAAGTTCACGTGATCGACGAGACGAATGACAATGTGTGGATGCCGCGCGTGAATGGAGAATGGCAGGGAAATATTCCGGCGACGCTGATCAGGAATACAAGGAATAAAAAAGAATTATTTCTTCCGAGAGAGACCAGCTTCCACGAGTTGGATTCGGTGGTGAGTAGTTTTCAGAATTGAAGTGTCTTATTGTGTACTAACTACGAACAAAATCCGAAAGTACGAACCGCTGTGTTCAACTAATAAGTGCAATTCAAAGATCGAACTTCTAACCCGGAACTTTTGAGGGTTCCGGGTCGAAGTTCTCACTGAGAAGTGAATCTTTGGATTGTCTATGTCTAAAAACTACACTCAGCTCAGTAAAGAGCA
>DATJEX010000127.1:0-3051 GCA_035496135.1 Bacteroidia bacterium | reverse complement strand
CGCTGTTCCAGAAGAAGGAAAGCGATCCTCTATATTTTCTAAAAGCCGTGATTTTCAGTGTATAACTCCGAACTCCCAACTCCAGGCTCCGAACTAGAACGCCCAATTCATAGCGATACTCGGCATGAAAGGAAGCTGGTTCACGCGTTTATACGTCACGCGGTCGAAGTAGAAAACATTCTCGCGGCTGTAAGCGTTGGTACAACCCGCGGAGAGTTCGAGCTTGCTCATTTCGCTGAATTCCCAGGTTCGTTTGATCGTGATGTCGAGACGATGATACGTTGGCAACTGGTGTGAGTTCAGGTCTCCGTAAAGAATATTCAGCTGGCCATTCTGCGTGAGATAATCGGTAGTGATGCTCTGGAAACTGAGTGACTCGTAGAATCCCGCGGTCGGCGTGAAAGGGAAACCAGTTCCGAAATTCCAGCGGATATCGACTTCCCAGCATTTGTTGTGGTATTTTGTTTTCACTTTCTTGTGCTGTGTAGAATCGTATTCTACAGTGCGCGGGCCGAACACGTAGGATGAAACGATGTTGATGTTGTGACGACGGTCGAAATTCGGGCGATACGCTTCAATTCCATCCCAGCGTGTAACATAACCGAGTGAGTAAACGCCCCAGAAATAAATGTCCTTGAATTCGTATTTGCAGACGAAATCCACTCCATACGCCTTGCCTGTTTCCACAATGAAATCTTTTTTCAACTGATCAGGCTTGTCGGCGTTGGAAGCGTCATCTTCGAATAATTTATTCCTGTTCAGGTTGGTCAATTGTGTAAAATCCTTCAGGTAACCTTCGACGGTCAATTCAAGATTTCCGAATTTCTGTGTCGAATCGATCGGATCGTATTCGAAACCGAGGATGTAGTGATTCGCTTTCTGCAGTTCTGTTTTGATATCGTGTACAACGCCATTCTGATCCGTGAAAGTTTTCGGAATATTTTCAGAGCCGGAAAGAAATCCATAGAACAGGTTGACAACGTCACGATCCGATGTGGCGCTGATCAGGTTCTGCGAATACATACCAACCGCTCCTTTGATCCGGAAATTGTCGCTCATATTCACTTTGAAACCAAGCCGCGGTTCTGGTGAAGTATTGTTGAGTGACGCGTAATACTGTAAGCGGAATCCCGGTTCGAGCACAACATTGCGCACCTTGGTGGAATCTTTTCCGATATTATTCGAGATCCATTTGTATTTGATGAAAGCGGCGAATTCGGTGGTGGCATCCTGTTGCTGGATCACGCGGTTCACCGGGTTGGTGAAATTGAAATCGGTGCTGTAACCGAGCACTTCCAATCCGTAATTGATCACATTCTTCCTCTGGAAATAGGTAAAGTTCAATCCCATGTTGAAACCATCCACAGCAGAATTGCGCGGCTTAAAATAATCTTCCGTCATTCCGATGTTGTATCGTGAGTAAGCGAAATTTCCGCGGATGAGCGTGGTCGACGCGCCGGGGATCACCTGGAAATTGCTACCGAACCCAATCGATTTCCATTTCAGGTCGACCGATTCTTTGAAACGCGCGACCGTGTCGTCGAACATGAAACCGAATAGATTGAGTTTACTTCCGTTCACCGCGTTGAAAGAGATCTTTCCGTAATAATCGTTGAAATTGAAAGGCAGACTTGGTTTCGCAGCAGTGTCCACGTATTGATAGAAGATCTTCGAGCTCTCGCGCAGGAAAGAATTCTTCGCCGAAACGATGTACGTGATCGACCCGTGTTTGCCGGCCGAATCCATACGCTGGATCGGTCCTTCGAACATCAGTTTGGAGCCGAAGGGGCTGATCGTGACTTTTCCCCCGAAAACTTTGCGGTTACCATCACGCGTGGTGATGTCCATGACGGAAGAAATTCTTCCACCATAATCTGCATTGAATCCGCCGGTGTAGACATCCAGGTTCTTGATCACATCGGTGTCGAACACGGAGAATAATCCGATGGAGTGAAACGGATTGTAGATGATCATTCCATCGAGCAGCACTTTATTCTGAACCGGTGTTCCGCCGCGGATATACAATTGTCCGCCCTGGTCGCCGGAACTGACAACACCCGGCAACACCTGAACGGATTGCGCGATATCGGCAACGCCACCAACGGCAACAACGCGGGTGATGTCCTTCGTTGTCATGGTCGATTTTCCGACGTTGGGATTCTGCTGTACATCCTGGTGATGCGCGGAGATGACGATCTCTTTCTGAACTTTCACCTTCATCGAGATGTTCTGATTGAGGATCTGTCCGGCAGTTACAGTAACGGTAGTTTTGTATGGAAGATAAGAAGCCTGCGCCGCAACGAGTGTGTACGTACCCGCAGGGATCTTGGTAAGCGAATAAAATCCGTTGATGTCAGTCTGCACACCGTAATTTGTTCCCTCGAGATAAACGGTTCCAAAGAGTACGGCTTCACCGGATGACTCACTGGTTACGGTTCCACGGATCGTCGCATTCTGGGCGAAAGTGGCGATGGAAAATGAACAAATGGCAATAACGCAGGTCAGGAGTTTGCGCATCATCGGTGTTGGTTTTTTGAGCGGTGCCAAAAATAAGGTTAAAGAGCGTTCGAAAAACGCAGGATTTACAGCCGGTTTTGTTTCAGAGGTATGAGGCGGATTAAGTGGGATAGATGGGGAGATCAGCGTCCCATTTTCAGGATATATCCGAATTCTTCCTTCGTGAGCGGCATCACACTGAGTCGTCCGATGCGGATAAGCCCGATGTTCTTCAATGCGGTTTCCTTCTTCATTTCGGCCAGTGTCACCGACTTTTTCAATGCTTTGTGCGGAGCAAGATCCACGCAAACCCATGCTTCATTGTCGGTGGTTGGATCCTGGTACGCTTCTTTGATCACTTTTGCGATCCCCACGATCTCCTGTCCTTCATTGCTGTGATAGAAGAAAACCTCGTCTCCTTTTTTCATTCCGCGTAAGTGATTCCGGGCAGCGTAATTCCTCACTCCGTCCCAGCGGACTTCACCATCTTTCACGAGTTGGTCCCACGAAAAAACGGAAGGTTCGGATTTTACAAGCCAGTAATTCATAAGCGAT
>DATJEX010000126.1:0-5115 GCA_035496135.1 Bacteroidia bacterium | reverse complement strand
GCGCCGAGATCGCGGAGAGTGCGACGATGCCCATGTTGTTCACGGGATACAAGGCTGAACTTTTCATCAGGTTGCATCCCAGCGCGCGCGTGATTCCGTAAATGGAAAAATAATTCGGAATGCCGAGGATGATTCCCGCCGGGATACTTTTCCATTCCAGTTTGTCTTTTCCGGTCGTGACGCGGAAAGAAATGAATAACGTACCGCAGATGAAAGCGACGAAGAAGCAGGAAGAAATGAAGACCGGTAACTGATCATCAGCAATGGGAAGTTTCTTCGCGTGATTCACGAGCGCGTCTATCGCACCGCTGCCGATGAAAACGATCGCGGGAAGAAAAAGGTGATGCCGTAACGGAATATCACTTTTCCCCGGTGGTAGTGATGAAAGGACGACGGCAATAAGCGCGAGAAAAAGCCCGATGTACTGTAGCACTACAAGATGTTCATGATAAAAGATCACGGCGATGGAGGATGGAATTACCAATGACATTTTATTCGCGATCGTGGCAACCGATACGCCGATGGTTTGCGCTGTTTTTGCGAGCAGAAGAAAAATGGAAATGAAAAGCAGGCCCATGATCGGCGGGACCCAGCTCCAGTTCTGATGAAAAAGTTCAGTGAATGACAAAGGGTTTTGTGAAAGAAGAAATCCCAGGCTTCCGGCCGTGAAATAATTCACCACGATTCCCTGCAGCGTATTCACCCGGAAAGAAGGAAATGCTTTCAGGATGAGAAGCAGTAACGTGTTGGTAGTGATGCTGAGGATTAGCCAGAACATTTAGTCGGGAGTTGGGAGGGAGGAGCCTGGAGGATCATTCAGGTAAATAGAAAGTTTATCAGGACCGACAGCTTCTGTTTTCATTGGGGAAAAAGTGAAATCAGGTGCTTTCACTCCGCCGCCAAGCGATTCTCTTGAAACAAAAACGCGCGCTTCATCCCACAGATCATGTTCGATGAATTTATTGAGCAATGCCGCTCCGCCTTCCACAAGCAGCGACTGGAGATTCCTGTTCTTCATCAGCGTAAGCACTTGTTGAATCGGATCGTCATCAAAATCCACCGGGATGAATTCAGCACGATCGTTATAGTAATGCGCACCTTCTGTGAAAATGATAGTGGGCGAAGTTCCGTCGAGAATTCTCGCTTCAGCCGGAATTCTTTTTCTCCGGTCGAACGTCATGCGCACGGGATTTCGGCCTTCTGTCAAACGAACGGTCAATTGCGGATCATCCTGCAGAACCGTATTCGTTCCCACCAGTATCGCTGCTTCTTCCGATCTCCATTGGTGAACAAGCAGGTGCGCTTCGGGCGAACTGATGATGGCGCGATGCTGTTTGGTCGAACGGATATGATCAATGAACCCGTCAGCCGATTCAGCCCATTTGAGAATGATATACGGACGATCGTTCTTGATCCATCCGAAAAAACGCCGGTTGAGGAATTCACTTTCTTTCTCCAGTACACCGAGTTTCACATCCACACCATTCGCGATGAGTTTCTGCATTCCTTTTCCTTTCACCAGTGGATTCGGATCCATGCACCCAACGACCACATAGGGAATTCCTTTCGCAATGATCAGATCGGAGCAGGGAGGCGTTTTCCCGTGATGCGAACAGGGTTCGAGATTCACATATAAGGTAGATTCCTTCAGCAGCCGTTCATCGGGACAATTCCTGATCGCTTCTACTTCGGCGTGCGGACCGCCGTATTGCCGGTGATATCCTTTCGAAATGATATGTCCTTCACGCACGATCACGCATCCCACGAGCGGATTGGGCGCCACGTAGCCAAGTCCCTTTTCGGCCAGGTCGAGGCAGCGCTGCATGAAATGTTCGTGGGTTAACATCGGACAAATATAACGGTGTTCCCGTGTTACCAATAGGAATCACCCGGCACTGAAGTGCCGGAGGATTTTAGGTTTGCCGTTCATAGGACTTCATGACGGAATCAACACTTTGTTCAGGCCTTCTGTCGAATTCGTGCGGAATCAGCAAAAACCACTTTTACATTTGTACAAAACCGATAAATTTGAGGTATGGCAGTTTACCGTTTCAGGTTGATTTTTGAGGACAATGAAGATGTATTGCGCGAGATCGATATTCTCGGCAAGCAGACTTTCGAGGATCTGCACCGCGCTGTGCAGGAAGCGATCAGTTTTGACGGAAGCAAGGATGCTTCCTTCTTTGTGAGTGATGATCTCTGGAGAAAAGGAATGGAGATCGCTTCGAACCCGGTCGTGTACGATGAGGATGATGAAACACCGAAGCACAAAAGGAAAGTGGTGAAGAAAATGACGGGCGCCAAGATCGCCGATCACATTGATGATCCGCACCAGCGTTTTGTTTACGTGACCGATCCGGAAGTGAAATGGACATTGCTCGTCGAACTGGTGAAGATCGATAAAGACGATCCGAAGGTCAATTATCCGAAATGCACAAAATCATCAGGCGCTGCTCCGAAACAATACAAGCAAGTCATCGTTCCTCCTGTGGTGGATGAAGAAGAAGAGGATGAAGAGGAGGATAAAACGGCCAAAGAAAAGATATTCACACATGAAGTCGCCTACGATTCGGCGGATCATGACGGAGCGGAAGAACATGGTGAGGAAGGCGAACCTATTGGTGATGTGGAAGGTGAGAGTGAAAGTGAAGGTGAAGTAGAGAGCGAAGAAGAAGCAGGAGAGGATTTTGACGCCGCAGCTTTTGGTTCGGACGGAGACGATTTTTAAGAGCTATCTCAAAATTTCCGCTTTTTGATCTGCGGAACTCTGCGAACTCAGCGAGACAACACTTATAAAGTAATTTTGAGATAGCTCTTGGCAAACCGCAAACTTCTTGTCGTCATCACAGGTCCGACCGCTGTCGGGAAAACAGGCGTTGCCATTCAACTCGCCAAACATTTTCATTCCGTTATCATCTCGGCCGATTCACGGCAATTCTACAGGGAAATTCCCATTGGCACCGCTCAGCCTTCTGTCGAAGAAATGGATGGAGTGAAACATCATCTCATTGCTTCTCATTCGATCCATGATGTGATCGATTCCGGAGCGTACGAAAGGATGGCTTCGAAGATCCTTGAAGAGGAATTCAAGACGCATGATGTGGTTTTTGTTTGCGGTGGAAGTGGATTGTACATTGAAGCGCTCATCAATGGTTTCGATGAATTGCCCGAAGCCGATCCGGAAATAAGAAAAGCGCTGAGAAAAAAGTTTGAAGAAGAAGGAATTGCTCCACTGCAGGAAGAACTGAAGAAACTCGATCCGGAGTATTACGAAAAAGTGGATAAGGACAATCACGCGCGGATCATGCGTGCGCTCGAGATCTGCAAAACTTCCGGGAAGAAATATTCTGAATTGAGAAAAGGGGAGAAGAAGAAAAATGATTTCGAAGTAATGAAGTTCTGTATTGACCTGCCGAGAGAAGAGTTGTACGCGCGGATAGACGCACGCGTGGATGCGATGGTGGAAAAAGGTTTGGAGCAGGAAGCAAGAACTGTTCATCCATTCAAAGAGCTCGGTGCGCTGAGAACGGTCGGCTACAAGGAAATGTTCGATCACTTCGAAGGCAAAACTTCACTGGAGAAAGCGGTGGAACTGATCAAACAGCATTCGAGGAATTACGCGAAGAGGCAATTGACATGGTGGAGGAATAAACCCAATATCCGATGGATGTCTCCTTTTCAAACGGATGTTATCATTGGGGAGATCGATACTTTCCTGTCGAATTAACAATTAATAATGAATAATTGTGTTGCACGAGGAGTGTTGGCATGTGCGAATTATTCATTATTAATTATTCATTATTAATTGACCTTCGGTTTTGTTTCTTCTCCGAATGTTTTCTCTTTTTCTCCAGGCGTTTCGCTTTCGCTGCTTTGGAAACTTTTGTTTTCTTCCTCTTCTTCACCGGCGCTAATGCTTTTTCGAGAAGGAGATAGAATTTCTCAATGATCTTTTCCCGGTTCACGTGCTGACTCCGGTCGCTGTCTTCGGTAACTCTCAGTACTCCGTCCGTGGTTAGCCGTGAAGCGAGTTTTTCCTGCAGGATATTTTTCTGCGCGTCATCGAGCAACAATGAATTCGGAATGGAAAATGTCAATTCCATCCGCGAAGAAACTTTGTTCACGTGCTGTCCGCCGGCTCCGCCCGAACGAACGGCTTTCAGTTCACATTCTTTTTCCAGTTGTAAATGGCGAAGGCTCATGGGCGCAAAGATATTCAGTTAATAGTTAATGGTTAATAGTTAATAGTGAATAGGTGGTTTATCAGTGGATAATAAAGAGTCCGCGGCCTTGAATCAACAACTGCAAACTATTATCTATTAGCCATTAACTATTAACTTAGAACTGGAATATGAGAGCAACCCTTTCCATTCTTTTACTCTTTTTTGTTTTCAATCTCTGCGCCCAATCGCGCACGCACAGAACCGTGACAGTGGTGAAGGCGGGCAATGGGGTGATCAAGAGCAGGACGGTGACGAAGGTGACCACGAATTTCTACGTCGACCTTTTCAATTACTACAAGAAAACAACGGTGCGCACTATGATGTTCGATTCCATCACCGGCAAAAAAGTAAGTTACACCAAACGCATCACCCGCAACGGAATGGGCGGGCATCATTGCTATGAAATGTATTGCCACGTGATACTCTTCGATACCAAAGGAAAAAAAACACGCGACGAAGAGACCTGGTGCGATAAAGGGGCAAGGAAATTGAGGGAATATGAACATGGAAAATGCGTGTTCGAAACAGTTGAGCGTAAACGGCGGAAAAAGATCCAGGATGAATAGGGTTTTCGGTTTTCTGTTGATGTTGTTTTCTATTGAAGGAGCCAGCCAGTCTTCCACGAATATGGACAGCCTGAAATTTCGCGCGAACTACCGGATCAATACTTTTCTCGATCACGATCACAGCCTCGGCGGATATTATAGAATTGATGATAACGGTGTCACGATCTATTCATCGCCACGATCCATAACGGGCAACAGTGTTCGGGATACATCGGCTTCCATGAGCCGGCCGGAATATTTTCTTGGTTGGAATGAAGTGGAAATCTTTGAGAAATTACTGAAAATGTATCCCAAAGATTCCGTCATCCGCATCCTGCAGGCGAAAG
>DATJEX010000125.1:0-8809 GCA_035496135.1 Bacteroidia bacterium | reverse complement strand
GATTTCAACTCCTCAAGTGTGAACCAGATCGATTACAGATTTCTCATGAATTCGGGAACTTATCTTTCTTTTTTCATCGAATTCTATTCCGAAGCAACCGCGGCGCATGTATCCACGGATCACCGCGTTGCTCCACTCCTGTTCGACATGAAGCGCAAATGCTGGATCAATAAGGATTCTCTTTTCTATCCTTCTGTGGACACGCTGATCAATTCCATAACAGACTCGCTGCAGCAGGAAGACGGTTATGCACCTTTTTTCGAAGGGATCGCCTTGCAAAAAGACACGGTTGTATTTTATATCGGCAGAAACTGGCCGAACCATAGTTTCACGGAAGAATATTATTTCAATACTTCGGCATTAAAAGAATATTACCGCGACCCGTATTGCAAGCGCTTCACCGGCCATAAACAGAAGCAGTTTCCCGCTCTGCCGGAAGACCCTGATTAAGAAGGCTGTTTTTTCTGCATTGGCATAATGATGGCTATCCAAAAAGAGATATATTTGAACATAGCTCCGTCAGGGGCTTTTTTACACTAAAACACAAACTCACCCATGGGACTGTTTGACAAACTAAAGAATGAGCTGATCGACATAATCGAATGGACGGACAGCAGCAACGATACGATCATGTATCGTTTTCCTCGTTATCAGAACGAGATCAAGAACAATGCAAAACTCACCGTTCGTGAATCGCAGGTTGCGGTCTTCATCAACGAGGGCCAGATCGCGGATATTTTCCAGCCCGGAATGTATACGCTCTCTACCCAGAACCTTCCGATCCTTGCTACGCTCAAAGGCTGGAAGTACGGATTCAACTCTCCGTTCAAAGCGGAAGTTTATTTCGTGAACACCAAACAATTCACCAATCTCAAATACGGAACCAAGAATCCGATCATGATCCGCGACGCGGAATTCGGACCTGTACGTATCCGTGCTTTCGGATCGTATGCCTTCAAGATCACGGATGCAAAAGCATTCATCAAGGAAGTTGCAGGAACAGATGACCAGGTGACGACAGAAGAGGTAACAGAAAATCTCCGCAACATCGTGATCACCCGTTTCACTGACGCGGTTGCTTCAGCGAAAATTCCGGTGCTCGACATGGCTTCCAACTATGATGAATTCTCCGAGACGATCATGAAAAAGATCGCTCCTGAATTCACCGAGTACGGAATGACACTCACAAAATTACTCGTTGAAAATATTTCTCTTCCACCCGAAGTGGAAGCAATGCTCGACAAACGTTCTTCTATGGGCATCGTCGGAAATCTCGGCGCTTACTCACAGTTCCAGGCTGCAAATGCGATGGAAGCTGCTGCCAATAATCCTAACGGAGGTGGCGGAATGATGGGTGCCGGAATGGGAATGGGCATGGGAATGGGCATGGGCAACCAGATGGCTGGCATGTACAACCAGAACCAGTTCAATCCGCAAACCGGAATGCAGGGACAACAGAACACTCCTCCGCCTCCACCACCAATGATGCAGTTTTTCATCGCGGTGAATGGTGCGCAACAGGGTCCTTTCGACATGGGCGCGTTGCAGGGAATGGTTCAGAACGGATCATTGAAAAAAGAAACCAACGTCTGGAAGAACGGAATGGCAGGATGGTTACCGGCAGGACAGGTCGCAGAACTTGCAGCTTTGTTCAACGCGGTTCCACCTCCAATGCCGCCTCCGCCTCCAGTGGGCTAAGAAGGCAGTAAGAAGTAAGCAGAAGGCAGTCAGAATGTATGACTGCTTTCTGTTTTTCTTTTCACACTCTTTTTATTCATCACTCTTAACTAATCGCTTTTAACTCACCACTTATCACTCTATGAGTAACGACTTCAACGAAAAAACGGCCGAGGTTGCCGAACAGGGCAAAGTAAAATGTAAAGACTGCGGTGGACTGCTCGAATTCAGTCCAGGAGTTCAAAGCATGAAATGTATTTATTGCGGAACGGAGAACGACATGAGCGATTCGCTCAAAGCTGTTGCCACCGAAGAAATAGATTTCAATGCTTTCCTGGCGAATGCGGAAAATTCCGCTGAGAAAATGGAAGCGACCATCGTGAAATGCGATAGCTGCGGGTCTTCCACCACCATGCAGCCGAATGTGACAGCAGACAGCTGTCCTTTCTGCGGAACAGCACTCGTTTTGAAAGGAGGAACCTCTTCCAGTTTCATCAAACCGAAATACATTCTTCCGTTCAAAGTCGATAAGAAGAAAGGATTGGAAGCATTCAAGAAATGGCTGAGCAGTCTGTGGTTCGCTCCCGGCGATCTGAAGAACGCCGCGCAGAATGACAAACTCAAAGGACTTTACATTCCGTACTGGACCTACGATTCCAACACCACTTCTGATTACACAGGTATGCGCGGTGATGCGTATTATGTTACGGAAACGTACACAGTGGATGGAAAAACACAAACAAGACAGGTGCGCAAGATCCGCTGGACGCCTGCATCCGGAAGAGTCGCTGATAAATTCGATGACATACTCGTGATGGCGAGCGCTTCTCTGCCTGAGAAACTCGCGAATGAACTCGAGCCATGGGATCTGAAGGAACTCGCTGCGTTCAACGAGTCATTGCTCACCGGCTTCATAGCAGAGAAGTATCAAGTCGATGTGAAGAATGGTTTTGAGAAAGCGAAAAAGAGAATGGAAGAAGTGATCCGCAAGTCGGTGAAGACACACATCGGTGGCGATGAGCAACAGGTATTGACACTGAACACCAAATACAGCGACACAACGTTCAAACATCTGCTTCTCCCGATCTGGCTGAGCGCTTTCAAATACAATGCGAAAGTGTACCGCTTCATGATCAACGCGCGGACAGGCGAAGTGCAGGGCGAACGTACATACAGTTTCTGGAAAATTTTCGGAGCGATCGTTGGCGGACTCGCTGTCATCGGTGGTGGAATTTATCTTTACCTTAAATTCAAACACGGTTCGTAACAGTTCTGAGTCAGGAGAGAGGAGTTCGGAGAATTTTTCTTCCCGCATTTCTCTCTCCCATCTCCTCTCTCCCATCTCCCGACTAAGATGAACGATCAGATCATACAACATTTAGCCGATGCGCTCAACGGTAACGACAAAGCGCAGGAATGGCTGCAGCGCCAGGGCAAACAGGAATTGATCATGGTGCACGACGTATTGCGTTACGATGATGATAACGCGATGGAATGGCTGCACGATTACGGTCACGACAACTGGGCGTTATTCATTACCGCTGTCGATGGTGATCCACATGCGGTGCAGGCGTTGTTCGATGGAAAACAATCGCGCCTCGCGATGTGTGCGGGAAGTGTGCTCGGCGATCAGAAAGCAATAGATTTTCTTCAGAAGAATGGATTGAAAGCCTGGCAGAATTTAGCGGCTGCGGTGAAGAAGGTGTTGAGCGAAGAATGACTTCAAGGTTGGTAACTCCATTTCGTGGGTTTAATCCGCTTACTTAACAGAAAGAAGTAATCAGCTGCAATCCAGACTTCCAATTCCCCGAGATAGACATACGTACTTGCACCGAGATCCTGATCGTTGGCGGGTGCGGGAATGAAATATTTTGAAATAGCTGCCGAAGTCACAATATACAAAACACCTGTCCCCACGAATTCGAGAATTTTTCTTCCATAATACGGGGCTTGAAAATTATTAAAGACGATTTTCCTGATCGATCTGTAATTCAAGATCATAGAATCGGGGCAGATCAGTTCCCAATTCTTAATTAACCTCGCTTTTTTAGAAAGCGACTTGTCCTTCAGATTTTTTCTTAATTGCGCATTATCCGGTGGCGTTTTCCCTGCGATACGCAATGTGATGGTAGAATCGGAAACAGACCACAAACAACCTCCGATCTTTTTTCCATCATTCATCACGACCTTACAATACGTTGGAAGTAAAACAGAATAATGGTGATGCGGATCACTGATCCTCTCAAAAACAAGTGTATCACCAACTTGCGCTGAAATTCTGCAGAACAAAAATGCTGCAACGACAATGGAGATATATTTTTTCATTTCTCTACTATTGCCCGGAATTTCATCTGAAAAATCAGATCGACTTCGCCTTCCTCATCCTGATCCACATGAAGAGCAGGATGAGAATGAAGATGACTTCCACTCCACCGAACACCCAGATGGCGTATGCGTCGTTGTGTTCGTAACCGGTGTATTCGATCAGCAGCGGTTTTTCGGGAAATGTGATCTGGTACTGTTCATCAAAATAGCCGAGTTGTTTTGTTGTCACGCCCTCCCACCAGATATTCCGTACCACACCGGTAAATTCGTTGAGCTGCAAGGCGGCATCATATTCCTCGTCCGTCATTTCCTTGAACTCGACGAGCACTTTTATCGGATCGCCTTCCTGCCAGTTCTCCGGAACCAACGGAACAAATGTGGAATGTGATGTGGAAGTTGAACCGTGATTCGTTGTCGTTGTTGTTTCTTCGATGCCGTAACTCAGGAGGTGTCCGCTTACGGCCACATTTCTTGTTCCCGCATCTTTTCCGGCGTAAAAATCATCCACCTGCACATGGGCAAATCCGAAATCGAAATAATGCCGCAGCCCGGGATAGAGAACGATCCCGAGAATGAGATTCATCACGATGATCAGGATCCAGATCGCCATCTTCTTCGGATTCGCCACCTGCATCGTCGCGAACGCTTCCTTTTCCGGAAGATGATTCAAACTCTTCTGCGGAAATTTTTCCATCAGGTAATAATTCAGGTTCTGGATGCCCGGTTCACCCGGAGTCGCCATCAACGTGAGTTTTTTCCGTTTACCCTTCTCATCGGTGTAAACGATGTACATGGAATGATACGTGCTTTCCTGGTTGTAACGGAAGAAAAGCATGTTCTGCGTTGGAAAATTCCTTTTCACGATCGGGCCGATCTTCGCGTTCACATTGAAGTCGTCGATGTTGACAGAAGATTTATTCGTGAGGTAGGCGAAATCAAATTGTGGCATGACTGGTGTTTTTAGAATTGATTTATGTACTACTGCGGGAACGAAGTGCGAATCTATTCGAAAATGCGAAGTGCGAAAATGCGAATTACCGATGTGCGGATGGTCAGGTCGACTTTCTTTTGACGAAGCAATTTATTCATTTTTTTCATTTAGAAGGCTGTAATGCAGGATCTGTCGGCATACGGAACGCGAGACCAAGGGTGAACACGAATCCCGGATCGATCTTTTTCTGCATCACATCTTCGAGCATTCCGAATTTATAAAGATCGGTTGTGCCTTCGGTGAATGAATATTGTATCATGTAACCGGCATCGGCAAAGAGCACGATCTTCGGTGCGAGATACACATCAGCGTAAATTTTCGCTTCGCATTCTTTCATGCGGAGATAACCGTTCGTCTGCCTTGTGCCGGTACTGTCGGTCAGATTGGTATACGAGCAATAGGAACGCTGAAAATTCTTGTATGCAATTCCATAATGAAAAGAAGTTTTAGACGTGTTCTCGATTCTCATGTTATTCGGCATCACCCCGAACATTCTCCACTTCGGCGAGATCGTCCAGTCGATTCCTGCCAGCGGGACGAAAAAATTGCCGAAGAATTCCCTGTTGTAATACAAACCGAATTTCAATTTCAGTTTATCACTCACCGCAAATGTTTCCAGCACTGTTCCGCCGAATTGCCAGCCGCTCGTGTTGTCGCCTGAATGCTGCGTCTCGTAACGGGGAATGAACATCAGTAAA
The DNA here is from genome assembly GCA_035496135.1 of Bacteroidia bacterium. Classification (GTDB taxonomy): domain Bacteria; phylum Bacteroidota; class Bacteroidia; order Palsa-965; family Palsa-965. The sequence continues at coordinate 3,118 of DATJEX010000125.1, read as the reverse complement.
GTTTTCCATCGGAGAGAAGCACTCGTGAATTGAAATCCAACGGGCATTCCGTATACTTTGTAATCTGCATACAGATTCACTTTCGGTCCCGTGAGCGAGAAATGCAGATCCTCGAGTTGTGGTTTGACCAGGATCATTTCCCGCTCGGAAAGTTTTATCGGAAGTGTGACTGAAAAAGTATTGTCGGCCGAAAAATAATTTCCCTTGATCGTGTCGGCAGCGAGGTATAACGTGTCGTGAAACTGCGAATGAAAAAGCTGTGAGTTCGCATTGAAGATATCGACATAAGGCTGAGCAACGATCTTTCCGCAGCAGGCCATGACGATCACGGGCACAAAAAATATTTTCACTCTTTTCATATCAGGCAACCATCGCATTGATCCGTTGTTGAACATCATCCAGGATCGCCTGTTCTTCCGGCGCGATATTTCCGTCGGCCGCAGCCGCTTTCTGCATGATGGCGAGAACTTTTTCCGCTTGTTTCCGGTTATCAGGGATCCGCAATGTCAATTGTCTTGATTTTGCCAGGTCATACATTCCTGCGATCTTATCGTTGGCGTATCCAAGTTTCTTCGCCACACCGGAAATGAATGCGATCTCCTCGGCCTTCAGTTGCCCGTCCGAACTCACGATCATCATCACATTATTGAACGCGAAGTCGCGCACCTTGAAGAGCGGATCAAGTTCCGATACGCCGGCGTGTGTGACCAGCGGGATCTGTTTATCATGAACGAAGACAGAATATTCAGAAGCGCTCATCAGCCTTGAAATGATCCATTCTGTTTTCGTGCTGTTGAGTTCCGCTCCGCAATACTGGCATTTGATATCGAGCGTGTCTTTCACCGGCCCGCCGCAATTCGGACAACTGTGCGCGAGGAGTGAACCTTTCGGATTTCCCGCCCCGGTATCGCGCGTCATGACCATGAATTCGCTCGTCGTATACGGCGCACCTTCCACGAGGAAGAATTGCCCATTGGCGAATCCGACTTTCTGCGATGTGCGTTTGAATCCGATCACCATATTGTCGTGTCCTTTCTCCTGGTAATAATCGAACAGCGTGACGTTATTCAGGTAAAGACGATTGAACACATACGGCGGTTCTGTTTTGATCCTGTTGTCAAGATCTTCAAACAATTCATTCGTCACGAATCTCCGCATCACTTCCGGTTTCTTCAGCACCAACCCGGTCATCATCTGCATGTACGCGTTCGAAGCTTTGTCCTCGATCAGCTGTACGGAAAAATCCTTGTCATATTTCAACGCTTCACGGATCCGGTTCGTCAACGAACCATTCTTCTCGAGTTTCCTGTTCTCATTGGTATAATCAGCAGATTGCGTGATTTCGGAAAGCACCCAGTCATAATCACCGAGCGAAGTGATCGTTCCGCAGCTTTCACATTTGCTCACTTCACCCATATTCGCCGCCAACTGGTTTCCGCAATTCGGGCAATTGTTGGAATGATACATATCCTTTTCCTGCGCACCACTCCGGCGGATGAATGTCCAGTATTCCACATTCTCGAGAAATCCTTCCTGGTTGAATTGCGGATATTTATCGGTCACGAAATTATCCATCATCGTAAAATGGATCGCGACGTCCATGATGTCATAATTCCCGTCGCGGTCCACGTTGTCGATCTTCGCTCCGAGAATTTTTATATCGGACATCGTATTCCGCTGGCCGAGGGCATTCATCATCGCGAATTGCGTGTTGAATCTTTGCCACACACCGTCGGAGATCCACTTCCGCACCTTCGACAGATCCTTATTCATCCATGCGTTCTGAATTTCCATGAAAGCCGTGTTCACTTTCTGCATGAAAGCCGCCTGGTTGAACGTTGGATTGCGCTGATAGAAATCAGCAGGAACATTGCTCGCCGAGGAATCGATCGAATCGAATTTCGGAACGTAATTGAGTGGCGAGATCTGGCGCACTTTTTTTCTCGTGAGCCACACCAGCAGAATAAGAACCCCGATCGCGATGACGTTCCAGGGAAAAGGAATGGAAAGCAGGAGATAGATGATGAATCCAAGTCCACCGCCACCGCCGCCGCTATCACCACTGCTTCCGCCGCCGCCACCGCCTGCGCTGGCGAGTGCAGTGACTGCGAGCAGTAAAAACAAGGAAGTGAGAATACTGTTGAGCCGACGCTCCGGCAGATTCAGCAGATTGTTCGATCGTAAGAATTTCATAGCAGGAAATTGGTGAGGGGGCGATAGTGCAAGATAGTTAATAGCTAATAACTAATAGTTAATGGTTAAGGGATTTTAGTACACCGGGAATTCAACGAAGCACAACACCAACTATTAACCATTAGCCATTCAGTCTGACAAACGATAATTGGTGAATTGCATATTTAAAGAATTCACGATCCGGCTTTGAACTGAAAATCAATTCGAGTCTTTCATTTCATCAATCTTCTTCCTGATCTCTTCCAGCAGAGAAGATTCAGCGGCGGAAACATTTCCATCAGCCCATGCTGCTTTCTTCATGATCGTATAAACTTTTTCCGCGTCCTTTCTCTCATCCGGCAAGCGGACAGAAAGTGACCGCGATTTCATCGTGTCATACATTCCATCGAGTTTTTTGTTGTCGTACCCGAGTTTCGAAGCGTATTTTTTCAGGAAATCCAATTCCCTGCCTTCTACTTTTCCATCACAACTGAGAATCAGCATAACATTATTCAACGCCAGGTCCCTGATTTTGAAAAGCGGTTCAGCACTATTCACATTTGCATCAAGCGCAGGCTTGATATCCGACCCGTCAGTGAATTTTGAATACGAATTCCTGTCCATGAGATCGGCGACGATCCAGTCGAAATGCGTGCTGTTGAGAATTTCTCCGCAGAAAGAACATTTCAGGTCGAGTGTGTCTTTGACAGGCCCGCCACAATTCGGACAGGAGTGCGCGAGAAGAATTCCCTTCGCGTTGCCCGCGCCCGTATCGCGCTGAAGGATCATTATTTCATTTTCGGAATAAATAGACTGCTCGTATGTGAGTAATTCATCTCCCTGCACTTCCAGTTTTTGTGCCGAACGTTTGAATGCGATAACGAGATTATCCTTCTGATCCCTGCGGTAAAAATCGATGAGTGTGACATTGTTGAGATAAAGCCTG
>DATJEX010000124.1:0-7223 GCA_035496135.1 Bacteroidia bacterium | reverse complement strand
GCACATCGAACATATTTCGTCACAGGATTATTCACTCGACTGTTCCGAATTGAAAGCAGGAAATTATCAGCTGTTGATCTACAGCGGCGAAACTGTTCTGCATCGCTCCATCATCACGTGCAATTAACAGTACTCCTGTTTAAAACCTTTCCTCCTGATTTTCTCTTCCATCCAACGCAGGGTTATCTTTGTTAACCTCGCATGAAGAAAATACTATTTCTTTTTCCGGCACTGCTTTTCTTTTCCTTTTCGGCGATCGACGATCAGAAGGACAAGTATGCAGTGCTGATCACTTCGGCCGATCTGAAAACAAATCTTTCGGTGATCGCGTCAGATGCGTATGAAGGAAGAGAAACAGGAGAGCGCGGACTGGACAGCACAGCTGCATACATTGCGCGGCAATTCAAATCGTATGGCATTCCGGAACTACCTTCGGGCGGATATTTTCAGAAAGTCCCGCTGATAAAATATATTCCCGGAAACGGATCGGTCTCGTGCGGGAACAAAAATTTTTCATTCGGAAAGGATTTTTACTACACGTCCGGAATTGAGGACGGCAAAACAAAAACCACGGAGCTTGTATTCGCCGGCTATGGCATCCAGGATTCTGCTTATTGGGATTACGCGACGCCGGGAAAAACAGGAGTGGATGCAAAAGGAAAAACCGTAATGATCCTTACCGGCGAACCGGTCGACAAGAATGGAAATTCGCTCATCACGGGAACACAGAATATGTCGACGTGGACCAGTTACCGCAGGAGAAAAATAAACCAGGCGAAAAAAATGGGAGCGTCCGCCGTGCTGATGGTGTTGCCCGATTATGCGGGCAAGTATGCGGAGAACGCGCACTACATTGATTCTCCCACACTGAAACTGGATGAACCGACAGATGCTGTAAGAGACACGAACGCCGCTCCATCGGAAATGCATGTGCTTTATATCAGCGAATCGATGGCGGAACAGATGCTGACGGAAGCCGGCTCATCGGGAAAAATTCTCAAAGCGAAAAAGATCAAACACTGCGATCTGAAAACGAACATCGTCATCGACATTCAGCGCCATTCGGTGAAACTGAATTCAGAGAACGTTCTCGGTTTTCTTGAAGGTTCCGATCTGAAGAATGAGATCGTTGTTATTTCCGCGCACATGGATCATCTCGGCAAAGACAGCACGGTTGTTTTCAATGGAGCGGATGATGACGGATCAGGAACCGTTGCCGTGCTTCAATTGGCCAAAGCATTCGCCAAAGCAAAAAGCGAAGGGCACGGACCAAGAAGAAGCATTCTCTTCATCACGATGACGGGCGAAGAAAAAGGACTGCTCGGATCGAAATGGTATACCGGCCACCCGGTATTTCCGCTGGAGAATACGGTTTGTGATCTGAACATCGACATGATCGGAAGGATCGATACGATGCACACGAACGCAAAAAAATATGTGTACGTGATCGGCTCCGATATGCTGAGCAGCGAATTGAAAAAGCTCATCGAGAGCAATAATAATTCGCACGACCAGCTCACGCTGGATTATCGATACGATGATCCGGACGATCCGAATTCCTATTACACGCGGTCCGATCATTACAACTTCGCGAAGAACAAAATTCCGGTGGCGTTCTTCTTCAATGGAACGCATGCCGATTATCACAAGGAGACGGACGAGATCTCCAAAATAGATTTTGATCTGCTCGCGATGCGCGCACGGCTGGTGTTCTGCACAGCCTGGGATATTGCCGATCGAGACCAGCGATTGGTCGTTGATAAAGGAAAATAGAAAATGGAGCCACTCGAATTGTTTCTCGCAAAAGCGCAGGAGAACGTGTTCAACGAAACACATCGCGCGACCATGGCCCGCAACATCGGGAACTACGATGCGAAGGTGGCGCAGGGAAAACAGCAGTACGCGAATCTTGAACTGGCGCGCATGCGTGCATCTGGGTTGCGTCACAAAGCGATCGAACATCTTGATAAATATCTCATCGAGTTTGAAGCGAATTTCATCCGCAAAGGAGGAAAAGTGATCTGGGCGCAGGACGCGGAAGAAGCGAACAGGGAGATCGCGAACATCCTGAAGAAAAACAAGATCTCGCATGTGGTGAAATCAAAATCGATGGCAACCGAAGAGATCGCGCTGAATGAATTTCTGAAGAAGGAAGGAATAGAATCGCTGGAAACAGACCTGGGAGAATACATTCAGCAACTCGAAGGAGAACCTGCTTATCACATTGTGACTCCGGCGATGCACAAGTCGAAAGAAGATGTGGCAAAGCTGTTCAATAAGAAACACGGAATCTCAGAAGAGTCTTCGCCGCAGGAGATCACGGCGTGGACAAGAAAATACATGAAGGAAAAATTCCGCAAGGCGGGAGCGGGAATCACCGGGGCGAATTTTCTCGCCGCCGACAGCGGTTCGGTTTGTGTGACGGAGAACGAAGGCAATGCGCTGATGTCGGTCGCCTTTCCGAAAATTCACATTGTTGTTGCGGGAATAGATAAACTCATTCCTTCTTTCAAAGACCTTGATCTTTTTTTCTCCCTGTTGTCTACCTATGGAACAGGACAGAATATTTCGGCGTACAATTCCATTTTCACCGCGCCGAAACAGAAAGGAGAAAAGGACGGGCCGGAAGAAATGTATGTTGTACTGCTCGACAACGGAAGGTCTTCGGTATTGGAAAAAACGGAACAGCGCCGCGCGCTCGAGTGTATACGCTGTGGCGCATGCCTGAACGCATGCCCGGTGTATGCGAACGTGGGCGGACATGCTTACGGAAGTGTGATCAGCGGACCGATCGGAAGCGTGATGATGCAGAATACCGGTGCGCCTGCAGGAAAATTCGATCACCTCAGTTTTGCTTCCACCTTATGCGGGAAATGTTCGGAATCGTGCCCGGTGAAGATCGATCTGCACAAGCTGCTGCTTTACAATCGCCGCGATACGATGGAAAAAGGATACGCGACGAAAACGGAGAACGTGATGTGGTTCTTCTGGAAAAGCGCGATGCTGCGAAGAAGTAAAATGGACAAAGGCGGATCGAAACTCAAGAATTTCATGCTTCGTCAATTCTTCCGCAAGTCATGGGGAGATAAAAGAATTTTTCCTTCCGTTGCCGCGAAGTCGTTCAACCAGGTCTGGAGAGAACGAAAAGGAATAAAGTGATCAACTGAAAAAAGAAACCCCGGACTCTGATTGGATCCGGGGTTTTAATTTTTATGAATCTACTTTAGATCACATCGAATACAACGAGCAGTGCAAATACTACTCCCGGTATCCAGAAAAGGAGCATGAGCAGAAGATCGATCCAGAAATTCGTAGTGATTCCGCCTTCCTTGAGCAGCACCGCCACGCAGGGAATAAGAATAGCAAGAATAACAAGCAGGATAATGTCTGTGTCTCCGCCGCCAGCCGGCATATGATCATGGTGAATGATCATGGTTGAATTCTGAGTAGACGATTCAACAGGGTTGCTGGTCGTCGTTTTGTTTTCAGCATGTAAATCATTCGCGGACGACAGCACCTGGACAGAAGCTGTTTTGTTTTCTGACACAGGAGTGCCGGCTTGTTGTGCGAACGGAGTTGCGGTTACGGTATTGGCAGGAACAACAGCTGCAGAAGAAATGTTATCTGCCGCCGGGTTAATGGTATTTGTTGAGGAAACTTCATTATTCACGTTGCCGGAACGATGCACGTAGAACCCGTTCCTGTAATGGCGTTTATCCAGATCCATTTGACGGAGTCCTGAACACGATGCGAGGAAAATTCCAAGCGAAAGAATAACGAACAGCGGAAGTAGGATTTTGTTGCGCATGGGAATGAGTATTGATTAGAACACAAAGTTAGACCATCCGGTCGAGAAAATCACGTCATTGCCATTGAACTTTGTCTCGGAAGTGCGTGATCAATGTCATAACTTTGGTAATGCCCGAAAGGGAGCATTAACTTTACAAAAACCAAAAAACAAGAGCCTATGCTATCTTCCAAAATAGAAAAAGCGCTGAACGAACAGATCGCGCTCGAAGGAAACTCTTCCCAATATTACCTGGCCATGGCATCCTGGGCCGAAACACAGGGCATGAACGGCATCGCGGCATTTCTCTATCTGCACGCCGATGAAGAACGCATGCATATGCTCAAGCTCATCAAGTTCATCAATGAAAGAGGCGGACACGGAAAAGTTCCCGCACTCGATGCCCCGCCGAAAACATTCAAATCGGTGCAGGCGAGTTTCCAGGCGGTGCTTGATCATGAAATTCTCGTGACCACCGAGATCAACAAACTTGTTGACATCTGCCTGAAAGAAAAAGATTACACCACGCATAATTTTCTGCAGTGGTATGTTTCCGAACAGATCGAAGAAGAAGCGCTCGCCCGTAGAGTGATCGATAAACTCAAACTTATAGGCGGAGAAAAAGGCGGACTCTATTTATTCGACCGCGACCTTGAAGGAATGAAGGCGGACACCGGTGCCAAACAAGCCAAAGGCTGAACGCACACGACCTGATCAGCAAGCCTGCACACTCCGATCACCCGGAATGCAGGCTTTTTCTGTGACGTAATTAACAGCATTTCCCGCAAATTGTTGATTACTATTAACACAATTGAGAAACTGTTCAAAAATCCAGGTAACCAGAACTCGGATTCCGGCGTTTTATTTGAGAAATTTGAGAAAGCCCCCATTGCAATGACACGCTCAGAATTTCTGAACATCAATGATCAGCCCTGCCGCATCAAGCTGCGCTCGGGCAACGAAGTGTTTGGTGTGATCTGGGAAAAGAATCAGCCCGGCGGCGCCCAATACTATTTCTCCACGCTCAACGAACGTTACAATCGTCTCAACGCGATCGGCATGCTCGTACAACTGGAAGATATCGTAGGTGCCGAAATACTCAGCAACAGCGGTTCGCTCGTAGGCTGATCCACGCACATTTTTTCGCCAACCGTTTTCACTTTCTTGTCATTGGCGCGGCAAGAAGCGGACGAAGCCCTGCTTCATGTTAAATTGCGCCCGATGCGGCTCCTTTTCTTTTTATCGGGGATCATTGCCACGCTGTTCATTTCCTGTACCGAACCGCAGACCGCAACGTCGTGCTCAAGCGTCAACTATTCACGCGTGAAGAAAAACAAAACGGGAGACGAGCCCAACAAGAAACACCTCTTCCATTTTGCAAGCAAGGCCGACCGGAAAGCGAAGCGAAGCACCAAGCGCGCCGAAAAAGGAAAGAAGAAAGAGAAAGACAAAACGAAACTCGGCAAGAAGATCTGGCAATTCCGCAAGAACAAAGCAGACCAGGCCGACACGCGCGATCAGAACAAAGGCGTTTTCGGGCAAACCAGGAAAAGCGGCAGGAAACAAAAGAAACTCATTCTCAAAAGATCGAAACATCCGCAGACCGATCTCTTCCCGAAAGGACATCCGGGCTGATCACATCACCACGACATAAAACAAACCGAAGAGCAGGGAAAAAATTCCCATGCAGATCATGAGCAGCGCCAGTCCGGGTCCGCCGGGAAAAAGAATATTTCTGGACGGATCTGCCGGATCATAACGAACCGGCATCCGGTCGGAGATCTTCGCGAGTTCTTTTTCCGCCTGTTTGAGCAGAAAGCCTTTCTCCCCTTTCAGGAATTCTATGGGGAAAACGGTGTTACCGTGAATCAACTTTTCATCCAGGGAAAATTCATATTCCACGAGTAAAACGGAATTCGCCCTGGTGCCCGACGCAAGTTTTTTCTTCCCGATGTTTTTGGAAATGATCTTCGCCTCGGCCACGTTCCAGTTTTTCATCTTTTTCCAGATGGAAAAAAGCTTCCGGCCGTAATGAACGGCGAGGAAAGCGACGAGTAATGCGAAAGCGAAGATGGCGTATTTCATTCACAACAAAGATAATCTTCTGTTCTGTCACACTTTTCTTCCCTAATTTTACCAGCCGCCCTGCAACGACAGACCCATGAAAAAATTCTACTTCCTCACTGCGGTAATTCTTGTCTCTCTTTCTGCACACGCACAGTTCCGCGCCGGATTCAGCATGTGCGGACTCATCACCGATATACAGGGCGCCGACTTCATCGATCTTGATAATGATTTCAACAAAGTCGGATTGGCGGGCGGATTGATCATGAACGTTTCGAATCCCGATGACAATAATTCCTTTCAGTTCGAAATTAATTACATTCAGAAAGGAAGCATGCAGCGCCCCGATTCGGCCAACAATCATTATTACAAACTGTCGATGGATTATATTGAAGTGCCGCTCGTTTTCCGGAGGCATCTCAAGTTCGTTCTCAATAAAAAAGCCAGAACGCGCTTCGAAGCGGAGTTCGGATTTTCCGTTGGACGCGTCGTTCATTTCAAACAGATCTACAATAATTATTCGCAGGCGTTCGACGACAGCCAGTTCAACAGGACGGACGTGAGCCTGCTCGTGGGATTCAATTATATTCTTTCCGATCACTGGTATGTTGGTTATCGTTATTCCAATTCTGTCATTCCCGCACTCAAGCGGAACAATATTCCTTACGGATTTTTCCGTGTTGCGTTCAACAACGGCAACAACATGGTTCACCAGGTGGGCATTCATTATCTCTTCGGCAATCCGGTAAAAGCGACTCCGACGGACGGCGGAACCACAACCGATGGCGGCGGCGGACCGCGATTCAAGGCTTTTTCGAGGGGAAATTGATTTTATCGGGGCGGCGCTTCCTTTGGAGAACATTACTTAACATCCAGCCCGAAGGGTTTCTTATATTAGTGTAATTCATTTTCACCAAAACGCCGCTCTTGAAAAAAGCCATTCCATTTCTTGCTGCAATCATTTTGTCGCTGCCGGTCAGCGCGCAGCAGTATCTCAACACATCGGGCCTCAACGACCGTCCTGCACAGAAACAACCAACGTTCTACGATGTGCAGCGCGCCTTCAATTCTTATTGGGAAACGAAGACCCCATCATCCACCGAATCTGAAAATGCAGATGACGATGGTTACCAGCAATTCAAACGCTGGGAATGGTTTGCCGAGCAGCGCACTTTTCCCACCGGCGTTTTTCCTTCACCGGAAATTCTCTGGACACAATACCAGGATTACAAAAGCAAATACGCTTCTGCGAATATGAACATTGCTACAGCCGGATGGTCTTTTCTCGGACCGAATGTGGTTCCCGGAAATGGCGGCGGAGCAGGAAGAATAAATTGCATCGAATTCGATCCAACCAATTCAAACATCATCT
>DATJEX010000123.1:0-15791 GCA_035496135.1 Bacteroidia bacterium | reverse complement strand
TCCCGGGATAATTATCCGGGATGATTTTTTTTGAATGAATACGTTTCAGTGAGTTAAGCCGACGCTGTTTCAGAAGAAACTTTTTTATCAGCCCATTCCCGTTTGCCGAGAATTCTTTCGAGATCTGTTTTATCCACCACTTCTTTTTCAAGTAACAGTTGCGCGAGCTGATCAAGTTTCTCCCTGTTTTTAACCAGCACCTCTTTCGTACGTTCATGGACTTCATTCACCAGTTTGCGCACTTCTTCGTCGATCAATTGCGCGGTTGACTCGCTGTAAGGTTTGGTCAGGAGTGATTCATACATTCCTGTTGAATCATAATAACTGATCTCACCGACTTTATCGCTCATTCCGAGATTCACCACCATCATATATGCCTGCTTCGTTACTTTTTCAAGATCATCGATCGCGCCGGAAGATGTTTCATGAAACACAAGTTCTTCGGCCGTGCGTCCGCCCAACGCAGAACAAAGCTGATCGATGAACTGGCTTCGCGTGACGATCTGCCTTTCTTCGGGAAGATACCAGGTGCTGCCAAGACTTTTTCCTCTCGGGATTATGGAAACTTTCTGAAGTGCATCCGCATGTTCCAGCATCCAGCTTACGACGGCGTGTCCTGCTTCGTGACAGGCGATCACCTTTTTCTCATTGGGAGAAATAATTCTTGTTTTCTTTTCGAGACCTGCGACGATCCGATCGATCGCATCCGAGAAATCTTTCCCGTCAACCGATGTTTTATTTTTCCGTGCTGCGATCAACGCCGCTTCGTTGCACACACTCGCGATATCAGCGCCTGAAAATCCGGGAGTTTGTGCCGCGAGATTTTCCGCATCAACAGATTTGTCGAGCAGGAGCGGGGCGAGGTGCACTTTGAAAATGGCAAGCCGTTCTTTCTTATTCGGAAGTTCGAGATGAATATGCCGGTCGAATCGCCCCGGACGAAGCAATGCGGGATCAAGAATGTCGGGACGATTTGTCGCAGCGAGAAGGATGACTCCTGTGTTCGGATCGAATCCATCCATCTCGGCGAGCAACTGATTGAGCGTGCTGTCGCGTTCTTCATTCGCCTGCATGGATAACGCGCGGCTGCGTACACGCCCGATCGTGTCGATCTCGTCAATGAAAATGATGCTCGGTGCTTTTGCTTTTGCCTGGTCGAACAGATCACGCATGCGTGATGCACCAACACCGACGAACATCTCAATGAATTCAGATCCGCCAAGCGAAAAGAAAGGAACGCCCGCTTCACCGGCAACTGCTTTTGCGAGAAGCGTTTTTCCTGTTCCCGGTGCACCGACGAGTAAAATACCTTTCGGAATTTTCGCGCCGAGCTTTGTGAAATGATCGGGATGTTTGAGGAATTCCACAATTTCCATGATCTCGGTCTTTGCTTCGTCGTATCCTGCCACATCCTTGAACGTAACCGGAACGCTTTTTTCTTTCTCATACACCACCGGGTTCGATTTCGCGAAGTCAAAAAGGCCAAATCCTTTTCCGCCGGTTGCACCCATTCTCCGGAACATGAAGGAATAGAAGAACCAGAGGAGGGCGAGCGGTAGTAACCACGACAAAGCATTGATCCACCAGTTCGATTTTTTTGCATAGACAACTGAGATCTTATCCTTTTCATCAAAATTCGCCTGCGCCAGTTCCAGTTTGTGTTCGAACGATTCTACCGAACCGATCATCAAATAATAATGCGGGCCGGGATTGACCCCGCCCATGAAATTCTTCGACACATCTTTGTACTTATCATTCTTCAGCAATTCCGGTTTGATATAGATCTCGGCAAGTTCACCGTTCGTCACTTCCACTTTTGCCACAGCGTGTTCCTGGAGCATATCCTTTTCGAAAGCGGCCCAGGTGATCTCCTTTTCAGAGGTATTCCTTGACAGCAAAAAAACAAGGAACAGGAGGCCAAGGATAAAAATGAAGATCCTGCTTCCCGATATCCTGCGGAGAGGTGGTTGCTCTGTTGGTTTATTTTCCGCCATGACTTTTCATTTTACGACGTGAACTTTTTATTTTAAAAAACGGAGGCGGGAAATTTATCCCGCCTTACGTTTTTGGTGGATAGTTTGTGGCAACACCAAAAGCCAGCTTACTATCCTGTTTTATTGATCAACCCTGTTAAGCCGGCAGATTGGAGGCTGCATTTTCAATGACAGCGGAACCTTAGAAGTTCCTTTTTGCTGTCAGCCCGTATGAAATGGCTTTATAAATCAATAATAACGATACAAACATAGAACAGCCTGTATCCGCCTGCACTGAGTAAAGTCAGGAGAGGAATTGATCCTCGTCAACGTCTTTTGCTAATAGAAAAGAACCCGGTTTCCGCAGGTTCTGAACAATTTGAAATCCTGGAACGGGATCTGAATTTACTTCCCGCCGTTCTTGATCCAGTTGGAGAAACTCGTTTTATCCTGCGTGAAAGTGAGTTCGTCCACCAGTGTGTAGTAATTCGACTGGTCGGAACATTTCGGGTACAGCATCTTCATCGCTTTCATCTTTTCTTCGTCAAAAGGAAATTCCTTCGAGATCGTTTTGATCTGGGCCGTATTGAAACAATGATCCTTGTTGATCAGCGTCAATGCATTCATTTTATCATCGGTAAAGGTTTTACTTCTGATCTGCTGAATGATCGTGGTGAATTCCTGGTCGGTAACGCAGGGTGGAGGCGGAGGAATGAGAAAAGTCTGCGCATAAGTGGTCCATGCGGTTTTATTGTCGTTTGAAGTGAACAGGACAGAAGCGGATGCATAATGTTCCTGGTCGTAGGTTCTTGCGAAACAATTCTTCATGACGCGCAAACGGAGATCTTCGCTGTTCAGCAAAGAAGATAGTTTCATCATCTGTGCCATGCTGAGACAAAATGTTCCGGAAGCATTTTCGATAGCCACCACTTTGGCCTCATCCGTCGGTTGTGTGTTCACATTTCTCGACGTGGAAAGGAAAGCGGCATCAGAGATCACCGGCCCGTTGCAGCCTTTGTTCTTCGTGGTTCTTGCCGTGTCGGGATAACTCCAGTTCGGATAAACCGGATCGTGCACCACGGTTGATTGAGGATTCGAAGTTGTCGAAGTTGTCGCGGACACAACATTCGCAGCCTGGTATTTGTTCACGTAATCGTACAGGCGCAGCGCTTCTGAAAAAGAAGAGAACGCATCATACACAACAAAGAAATCGGAAAGATTGCTCGTGTGCGGAACAGCGACCTGGCAGAATTTCAAGCGCATGCTGTCGGTGGCGAACAGGAGCGCGATCGTTTTGACCTGCGTAGCCGATTCGCAATTATTATTGGCGAATACACTTGCCGTGGTGAGTTTAGCCGCGTCGCTGTGCTGTACAGCGATCGCTGTGAAGTTGGTTTGGAAAACAGCTTCCGTGACAGGTGTCGTGCAATTCTGTGCGGAAAGTGTGAATAGAATAGAGGAGAGGAGCAGTGTAAAAATGTGTTTCATAGAATGGAGTTTGGGATTGGTAAAGAAAAATCCGTGCCAAAATAAGAAATGTTCCGGCAGTTCATTTCGTGTGCAGGTGCAGGAGCGGGCGAAGCCAGTTGAGACACATCATGACGAAAATAATGATGAGCATGATGAGCAATAAAGGCCTGTAGTTGCGCCGTGCAGGAAATTCATATTGACAGATCGGGCACACTTCCGCTTTCTCATCGATCTCCATTCCGCAGGAAGTGCATTCTTTTTTCATTGGGATCAAAGATACTTCTACTGTACGAACTACGAAACGGGCGAATATGCCAAATACGGATTCACTGAATAACCGCAATAAAAAGGAGACGGCGTTTCGCATTTTAGCAGTACGTGTATTCGCCCATTTCGTAGTTCGCACTAAAGCCTCTGCGGAGAACCTGGTTTTTCCGTCGGTCAAATGTTTTTCACCACTTATCATACGGTCGAATTCGCGCCTGTCTAAATCCTATATTAGCATTCCTCAAAAAAATCGCCATGAAAAAAATTACCATTGCCATCCTGCTGTCAGTCCTTACTACGTCAGCATTCGCGCAATTAGCCATGACCCGGTCCACGTACACGGCTGCGTACACACCCATCAGTCTTCCTGCTGCAACACTTTCTACCGCAACAGGTGATGACGTAGCACAGAGTGCGATCCCGATCGGATTCACCTTCACGTATCTCGGAACTCCTTACACGACGATCGGACTCAGCACGAATGGTGTTGCATCTTTCTCGCCACTCATGTCAACATCGGGAACGAATAATAATCTGTTCACCGGAACCGCACCGAACCTGAGCCTTGCTCCGTGGTGGGACAATCTCTGGAGTGATACCGTGCTCTATCAATTGCAGGGCGTTCCCGGCAGTCAAACATTCACGATTCAGTGGACGGATGCATACTCGTATTTCAATACAGCCTTGCAGCAATTGAATTTCCAGATCATTCTGCACGAAGGAACGAACGTGATCGAGTTTGCTTATGGAAATCTTGTTCCCGGTGTTACTGCTGCGAATGAATCTGCTTCCATCGGAATAGAAGGAGCAACGGGCGGTCCGGGAAATTATCTTGATGCTGTAACCGGTTCGGCTTTCACGAGCAATGGAATGCTGAATGCGTTAAACGAATGGCCTTCGCACAATTTCCGTTTTACCCCGGGCGCACCAACTGCGATCGCTGCTGGAACATATACCGTTGGAAACGCGGGAAATTATTTCAACCTGAGTGAAGCGATTGCCGATGTGAATCATCGCGGTATCGCGGGGCCGGTTGTCCTTTCACTTATCGATGTGAATTATGATGTGACTCCGGCGAACGGAGATAATTTTTTCCCGATGCTGGTCGGGCCTGTTGCAGGAACTTCTTCCACGAATACACTTTCCATCATGCCTGCTTCCGGAACTTCTACGATCACGTCGGAGGGAACGCTCAATGGAAATTGCGGCAATGCGGCGGCGAATAACGTGATCTCGAATACAAACGAGCCGATCCTTTCTTTTGTCGGCGTGAATAATGTTTCTGCAATGAATCTTACACTTACTTGCTCTGCAACGGGTGTTGTCGATCGCGGATTGCAGGTGATCAACTCTTCTGCAACGATCGGTTCCCAGAATAATACATTTCAAAATATTTCCGTGACACTGAATCGCGGCAACGTTGGTTGTTACGGTATCAGCCAACAGGCGATCACGAATCCGACTGCAGCAACCGGGGCGAATTCAAACAACACGTACACCGATCTGAATATTTCAAACGTGTACACCGGAATTTACCTGAACGGTAATGCGAATTTTCCTGACCTGAATTGCGTGGTTGGAAGTTCTTCGCCAACCACATTCAACATGATCGGTGGAGCAACAGCGAATGACATCGGAAACGGAACAGGAGGAACTGCAACCTATGGTATCCGTGCGAATAATCAGAGTGGTGTGAGCATTTACAACAATGAAGTGAGGAATCTTTCTCACGGCGGAACTTCATTTGTAGAAGGAATTGCTATTGATGCAGGCCAGGGCAATATCAATATCTACATGAACAAAGTACATGATATCAGCAACACCAGCACGGGCTTCGGTGGAGATGTGACCGGCATCCGTGTCAATCTCGCGAACAGCGGAACGCATACGGCCAATGTGTACAATAATTTCATTTGGGGAATAACAGACACATGGACCGGAGCAGCGACAGCATCGCGCGCGATCCGTGGAATCAATATTCAGAATAACGCACTGGGTGTGGCAACAGAAACGATCAATGTCGACTTCAATAACGTACGCATCGATAATTCCGGAGCTCCCAACATGTCTTCCACGTGCATCGATATCGGAACGGTTGGAGGGCCAGTGATCAACATACGTGATAATGTGTTCGCGAATTTCACCGGTACGCAGGCTGGTGCTGCAATGCACTTCGCAATGGCCACACCAAATACAACTGCCGTAGGAAACACAGGATCTGTTTCAGATTACAATGATCTATTCGTGAACAACGCAACAAACGGAAATGTCGGTATAGGTGCTACAACCGCATATGCTACACTCGCGAACTGGCAGACAGCAATGTCGCAGGATGCGAATTCAGTTTCTGTTGATCCTGGATTTTCTTCCGCGACCGATCTTCATGTGAGCGCCGTGCAATTGAACAACACCGGCAATGCAACATCCACTCCATGGGTGACCGTGGATATAGACAACCAGTCTCGTTCCGTTACACCGGATATCGGGGCTGATGAATTCACACCACTTCTTCTTGATGCAGGCGTTACGGCTTTGGTTGCACCAATTAATTCAGGTTGTCATTCTTCTACCGAGCAAGTCACTGTAGCGCTGAAAAATTTTGCTTCTGTTCCGCTTGATTTTTCAACGGATAACGTAACCGTTACGGTGAACATCACCGGCGCGCTCACACAGACATTGACCTTTACCATTAGCGATAATTCATTGAACGGAAATCTTCCGCTTGCATCCGGAACTTCCATGAACGTTCCTGTTGGCATGATCAACATGACCGCGCAGGGAACCTACATGTTCAATTCCTATTCTACACTTTCGGGAGATGGAAATGCGGTGAATGATGCGATGTCTCAAGTGAACATTGATTACATGCCGGGAAGTGCAACAGCAAGTCCGACCTCCGTTTGCGCGGGATCGCCGGTGAATCTTTCTCTCAGCGGATCTTCAGCGGGCGGAACGATCCAATGGATGAGTTCGACGGATAATGGTGTGACATGGAATAATGAAACAGGTCCCGGAAATACCACAGCGAATTATTCCACTACGCCATCTGCAAATACACTTTACCAGGTTGCGTTCTGCGGAACGATGCTGACCAACGCTGATACCGTCATGTATTATCCGATCACTTCACCAACAGTGGTGGATGATACGGTTTGCGGCCCTGGTGTTGTGAATCTTTCTGCAACAGGAAGCGGAACCATTTATTGGTATGCGAACGCCGTTGGAGGAACAGCGCTCGCGAGTGGAGCAGGATATTCACCGAACGTCGCTGCCAGTACTACTTTCTATGTTTCCAACACGACTGGAAGCATCAACGCGGAAGTTGGATTGTATGATAACTCTGCGGGTGGTGCGATGAGCGCTTCGGCGAACAATCTCATTTTCGATGTGCTTTCGAATTGCACACTCTCCGGTGTTTATGTTTATCCGGCAGCGGCAGGTAACGTGGTCATCGATCTCGAAGACAATACCAATGCTGTGATCAATACGGTCACTGTTGCCGTTTCAGCTGCGGATATCGGTCAACGTACTTACATTCCGCTTGGATTCAATCTTACTCCTGCTACAGGAATGCAGCTTGTCCGCAACTTCGCCTCGGTGAATTGCTGGAGAAATAACATTGGTGTAAACTATCCTTACACTGTCACTGGAATTATTTCTATTACCGGAAGTACTGCCGGAGCAGGATTCTATTATTTCTTCTACGACTGGCAGATCAATTACGGATGCGAAAGTTCACGTGTTCCGCTCAATGTAGTCGTCACCACACCTGTTGCCATTTCTGCGACAGCGGTTGATACGATGCTTTGTGTTGGTGGCAACACTTCTATTTCCGTCAGCAGTTCCGATCTCAATTACAATTACACATGGGGGCCCGCAGCTACACTGAATACCACAACGGGTTCTACAGTGATCGCGACACCGGCAACAACTACAACTTACACGGTGGATGCGCTTGATAACGGAACAGGTTGCCGCGCTTCGGATAGTGTAATGATCACGGTGAATAGTCTGCCTTCTTCGATGGTCAATGCTGCCGATACAGTGATCTGTTCGGGAACTGCAGATACACTTACAGTTTGCTCGCAACAAAGTGTCGGGCTTTTTGATAATTCTGCTGGTGGAAATATGTCTGCCTCGGTGAACAACCTGATCTTTGATGTTCTTTCCAACACGACATTGTTTGGTGTTTATGTTTATCCTGCAACTGCGGGAACAGTAACGATCGACCTCGAAGACAATACCAATGCTGTTATCAATTCGGTGACTGCCACGATCAACGCATCCGATATCAATCAGCGTACATATATCCCGCTCAATTTCCAATTGACCCCTGCAACCGGAATGCAGCTGGTGCGTAATGCATCCTCTGTAAATCTCTGGAGAAATAATGTAGGAGTGACATATCCATACACACTTCCGGGTGTGTTGTCCATCACATCAAGTACAGCCGGAGCAGGATTCTATTATTTCTTTTACGACTGGCAGGTTTGCGCGCCGGGCGGACCTTACTCATTCGCATGGACATCGAATCCGGTTGGATTCACAGCAACAGGAGATTCTGCTTTCGTCGCTCCGACGGTGAGTACGCAATACTTCTGTACCGTTACAGATACGGTCACGGGATGTTCATCCGTGTTCAGCACAACGATCAACATGCCTTCTGCGATCGTAGCGAATGTGACAGGAACGAATTCCATCTGCGCAGGAGATTCCGCGTTACTTATCGCAGGATTCACCGGTGGTGATGGAAGTGCAACCTATGCATGGAGCAGCAGCGCCAGCACGAACGATTCGATCTGGGTGATGCCGGCAAGTACAGCAACGTACACACTCACGGCAACAGACGGATGCGGATCCGTTTCGACTGCGACATTCACCGTGGTGGTGAATACAGGTGCGCCAATCGCTTCGTTCACTTCGCAGGCGACCGGTGTGAACATGTTCACTTTTACTGACGCTTCTACGAATGCAACATCATGGTCGTGGGATTTCGGCGATTCACAAACATCCACTTTGCAGAATCCTTCACATACGTATGCGACCACGGGCTCCTATACGGTGACGCTCATCGTGACCAACGGTTGCGGAACAGACACCATCACGCAGGTGATCACTGCCGACGGATTGGAACATCTCTCCTTACAAAACAGTGTCAGTGTTTATCCGAATCCTGCGAAGGGACATTTCAATGTTCAGTTCAACGGAACGACCGACGCAATATTCACCCTGCAATTGTTCGATCTCGCTGGAAAACTGATGATGGAGAAAGAAGTCAATGCAAAGGCGGGAACGGTTGTTCCGGTTAATGTGGAAAGATACGCGACAGGATTGTATATGTTGAAACTCACTTCTGAAAACAGTACAGCGGTTTTCAAAGTAGATGTTCAGTAGAATAAATTCTGACGAATAAGGAAGGGGAGTGAGAGCTCCCCTTTTTAGTTCTATCCGTTACTTTTCGCGGTAACTTACAAATACTAATCCTGAGGATTCTGTCACAAGACTATCTGCATTCAGAGTGATAATGTTTTCGGAAGATTCTTTGCCGGCCGAATCTACACATACCAACTGCTTTCCCCCATTCATGAATTTCCATGAGCCCTTTGGCGTTTCTTTACCAGTCGGAACATCAATGAATGAATAAGTATGGTCATTTTTATACTCCGTCGCATTCAATTCCATAGAAGAAAGAATGAACTGCATGGCGAATGAATTACCGGAATTCAATTCCGGCGAACGGTGAACGGTGGCATCTTTGTCCATCCTCCATTTTCCTGCGATCAATTCATCGGGTGTTTTCTTCCCACAGGAGAAGAGAAAAATGATAGGGATTAAAATAAAAAAACGAGGTTTCATTTACTTCCCGATACAAAAGCGCGAAAAGATGTTCTCAAGGAGATCTTCAGTTGTAATTTCACCAGTGATAATTCCAAGATGATAGAGCGCCTCCCGGATATCCTGCGCCAGTAATTCTCCCGAAACATTGTTCGTCAATCCTTCGATGATGCGCTGCACAGCCGATCCTGCGTGACGCAATGCTTCCACGTGACGCGCGTTAGTGACGATGGTCTCTGTGACATTCACCGTTCGGTTGTCGAACAGTGCGACGAGTTTTGTTTTGAGATCATCGATGTATAATTTCTCTTTTGCCGAGACGAAGAGTACATCGAATCCCGCGAATTCTTTCTGGATATCTCCGAAATTCTCCTTGTCGATCTTATTTCCGACAATGAGCAGCTCCGCGCCGTGCATGTGCTTCTTCAATTCTTCCAGCGAAAGTTTCAGATCGCCGCCCGACATTTCGTGTACATCAAAAAGATAAATGACGATGGAAGATTGTTTCATCTTTTCCACCGAACGGGAAACACCAATGGATTCGATCACATCGGTGGTGTCACGCAAACCGGCTGTGTCGATGAATCTGAAAAGAATTCCATCGATCGTGATCTCGTCTTCGATCGTGTCGCGTGTTGTTCCCGGGATCTCCGAAACAATGGCGCGTTCTTCTTCGAGAATGGCATTGAGTAATGTACTTTTTCCTGCATTCGGTTTTCCGACGATCGCCACCGGAATTCCGTTCTTGATCACATTACCGACTTCAAAAGAATCGATGAGACGTGAAACAAGATTATAGATCGTGTACAGTAATTTCTTCAGATCATCCCGATTCGCGAATTCCACATCTTCCTCGCTGAAATCAAGTTCGAGTTCGATGAGCGATGCAAAGTTCACGAGATTTTCCCTGAGCGTTTTGATGCGCGACGAGAATCCGCCGCGCATATGCTGCATCGCCACCTGGTGCGAAGCGGAAGATTGAGACGCGATCAAGTCAGCCACTGCTTCAGCCTGTGAAAGATCGAATCGCCCGTTCAGGAACGCACGCATGGTGAATTCGCCCGGGCTTGCGATGCGCGCACCATGGCGAACGAGCACACTGATCATCTGTTGCTGGATGAAAACAGATCCGTGGCAGGAAAATTCGATGCTGTCCTGGCCCGTATAGGAGTGAGGACCTTTGAAGATCGTCATCAGCACTTCGTCTAGAATGATATCTTTTTCAACGACCGTTCCGAAATGAACAGTGTGCGATGCGAGAGAAGCGATGTCGGGTGCTTCATTCTTCCTGTTGCGGAAAACTTCTCCTGCAATGCGGAATGACCCAGGTCCGGACAAGCGGATAACAGCGATAGCAGCTGTGCCATGTGCAGTGGCCAGTGCGGTAATTGTATCCTCTTTGTTGAATCGCATAGGGTGAAGACTAAGATAGGGAAAAGGGGCATGACACAGGGAAAATGAGCATAAGCCTCTTTCATTTCATTTCGGCGGGGTCCCGGCAGATTCTGAGCCAATAGCAAGTCTGTTCTTCCCTGAAACAGAAACATACGGGGACAACATCTGAATAAGTGAGTTATCTTTACTTCTCCCAAAATTCACCCCTGATGAAAACATTTTTCTCCCTTCTCCTCGTTTTTTCTGCGGCAATTTTGTCCGCACAGGATCTGCGCAATTCTTCCGGTTCTTATATCGGAAATGTCGCAAGTGACGGCACCGTGCGCAATTCTTCCGGAAGTTATCGCGGCGAATTTACTTCCGGCGGCGATATCCGTAACGCATCCGGATCGTACGTTGGACATATTGATGCTGACGGAACGATCCGTAATTCTTCCGGTTCATACATGGGACAGGTCAATTCAGGAGGAGATGTGCGCGATGCATCCGGCAGTTACATCGGCTCGATCTCCGACAGTGGTGATGTGCGCGATGGTTCGGGCAGTTACATAGGATCCGCTTCAGGAGTGAACAAACCAGAAGCGGCCTGCATTTTCTTTTTCTTCGACATTGAAAGCTGGTGAAAAGAATGCAGAAGGTTGTAGGCAGAAAGCAGTAAGCAGTAAACAGTGGAGTTCTTTCTTCGTGATCATTCTGTACCATCAGTATAATCTGTAATCCGCATATCCGTAAAATCTGTAATCCTCCCACTTGTATATCACTTACACCATAATCGCGATCACCTGCCTTGTTTCTCTTCTCGTGATGAATGATCCGGCGCAGAAGAACAAACTCATGTTCAATGCCTATTCTATATCACGGCGGAACGAATGGTATCGGTTCATCACGTGCGGATTGATCCACGCCGATTTCATGCACCTGCTCTTCAATATGTATTCTCTTTATTCCATCGGAATGGCAGTGGAGATCAGTTTCAAAAAAACAGAATATTTCGGCCATGAAAAAGGAATGCTGTTTTACATTCTGCTTTACATCGGCGGACTCATCATGTCGGAAGTGTATTCCTTCTTCACGCACAAGGACAATATGCATTACAATTCCCTGGGTGCGAGTGGTGCGGTATGTTCGGTGATCTTTTCTTTTGTCCTGCTTTATCCGACAGCACAACTCAATATCTTTTTCATTCCGCTTCCGGGCTGGATCTTCGGCATTCTCTTCCTCGCCATTTCCTGGGTCCTTGCACGCCGCAGTGTCGGTTTCATCGCGCATGATGCGCACTTCTGGGGAGCCGTCTGGGGATTCCTGTTCCCGATCGTTCTCAAACCTGATCTGTGGTATGCTTTCCTCGGAAATCTGAAAATGGGGTTGATGTATCATTCGTAAAAAAGACGAGTGAGCGTGAAAGTGTAAGGGGAGAGGTAGTTCCCATTACTAGGAGCCCTTTTTCACTTTCACATCCACCTTCACCCGGTCGAAGAAATGAGATCATTCAGAAGTGATTTTACCCGGCCGGTCACTAAAAAGTAACAATTCCGGCGTTCCGTCGTATATTCGGGTAGTCTATGCAGCAGAAGCAATCTCCCTGTCTTTTTCTGAATGGAGAAGAGCGGTCTTCTACCGAACCTTTATTCACTTCGCACAACCGCGCTTTCCGTTATGGAGATGGATTGTTCGAGAGCATGCGCATGATAGGAGGGAAGGTTTGCTTCGCACAAAGGCATATGCAGAGATTGATGGCTGGAGTAAACCTGCTCCAGTTGCGGCTCCCTGATAATTTCGTGGCAAAAGGGCTTGAAGAATGGTGCAGGATCCTTGCTGAAAAAAACAACGTCACCACGTCGGCCCGTTTCCGCCTTTCTGTTTACAGGAATGATGGCGGCTATTATCACCCGATCGTAAATGATGCGTCGTGGTTGCTCGAAATGTGGGAAATGGAAGAACAGGATTATTCGCTCAATGAAAAAGGGATAACGGTGGAACTGTACCAGGATATCCGCAAACCGGTGAACAAACTTTCTTCGCTCAAAACTTCCAACGCCGAGTTGTATGTGCTCGCCGCGCTCTTCGCCAAAAAGATGAACGTTGATGACGCGATCCTCATCAACCAGAACGGAAATGTGATCGAAGCAACCGGATCGAGTTTGTTCGCCGTGAAGAATGGTGTGCTGTACACGAGTCCGCTTTCGGAAGGTTGTGTGAATGGTGTGATGCGGAATGTGATCATGGAAATTGCCGCAGAGAATCGCATCGCGGTTTATGAAGTTCCGCTTCCATTGAGCGTTTTGCTGAATTCAGACGAAATATTTCTCAGTAACGCCATCAAAGGGATCACGTGGGTGGCCACCTACCGCGCGAAGAAATACACCAACGCCACAACGAAGAAATTCCACGAGATGCTCAACAAAAAAGCAATTGCACCAGCGTCAGTTAATGGCTAATAGTTAATAGCTAATAGTTTTCTGATTTGTTTCATTCCACTTTTGTCATCCTGATCCCACTCAACATTTGGTTTAACCATTAACCATTAACCATTAACCATTAACTATTAGTTATTAGCTATTAGTTACCCGGGGGAATGAGGGAGAATGCGACTTCGCAGGGAACCACTATTTTTTTCTCCTGTACACTCAGATCGCAATCCGTTGTGGTCATGTATAATTTCCGGATACTTCCGTCGGGCATTTCCATATCCATTTCGCTGCTCGTGGCAGAAGGGCCATCGAAAGTGAACGGATCGGTGAACTGATTCGCGATATCGTAATCGGCGATGTGATGTTTTATTCCGAAGAATTTCGTGTACACATCCACGATGCAATGCCTGATCTGCACATTGATCAGGTTCTTCTTCCGGTCGTACCAGATATCCACATTGCCCACACTCGTCGTCGTGTACGTAAAATTGCCCGCCACGATCTTCACCTGCGTTCCGAAATCCGCTTTTCCATTATGCAATTTGAGATACGGATCAATGAGTATCCAGGTGAACGTGTCTTTCAGAATGAAAATATCAAAAGGTTCTTTTCCGCTGATCGGACCGAGCGCTTTTAACGATTTATTGAGCATGTCTTCCGAAACGGTCACCTGCATGTCATCGGGAATGAGTGACGACTTCACGGTATCGGCCGCCGTCTGATAAACGGTGGAATTCTGAATATCTTTATGGCGATGGCAGGAAAATAAAATGAGCAGCGGGAAAAAAAGTGAATAAGAAAACCGCTTCGTCAGCGTTTGAAAGAAGAAGCGGCAGGAATTTTGTTTTACTTTAGGAAACACGATCCAAACTTATGAAAACAGTCATTCTTTTCACATCTTTATTTTGCACAATGTTTTTCACGTCGGCTCCGGTTGGAGATATTTTTCCCGACCTGAAAGGCGAATCGCTCGACGACAAGACCGTTTCCATTCCCAACGACACAAAAGGGAAATCCACGATCATCTGTCTCGCTTATTCCGAAGATGCGGAGAAAGATCTCGCGACATGGTATGAACCCACCTACAATAAATTCATCGCGAAAACAGAATTGATGTCCGACGCTTATGATATCAACCTGTATTTCGTCCCGATGTTCACCGGAACGAAAGCAGCAGCGGCCGCATCGGCAAAAGCGAAAATGAAGCAACAGGTTCAGGAAGACATTCAGCCGCATGTGCTGATCTATCGTGGAGAACTGGATGCTTACAAAGACAAACTGAAGATGGATGACAAATCGAAACCGTACATTTTCGTCCTGGATAAAACCGGGAAAATAATTTATACGACTTCAGGACCTTACACGGAGGATAAGATGGATGAGATCGATGATCAGATAGAATGAAAAATAAAAATTACGCGTTGATCACTTTTGCGTTCGGATACTTCTTCATCCACATGTCGAGCGCTTGCTTCGAACGGACAGAAATAGTTGTACGGTAATCTACTTGCAATTTGATAACATTCCCTTCAGGCGCTTTCTTCTGAACTGGTTTACGGAATCTTGCTTTCAACGTTGTGCTTTCTTTAGCTAAAACGAGAGGTCTCATTTGTTTGATTTTTAGTGAATTCCTTGATTGGAATTGCTTTACAAAAGAAAGTAATTTTTCACTGGGAAAGGGTGTAAATTCTTCCATTCACACAATAGTGCCGACGACTGGCACTTTCTGCCCGTTGAACGGAAAAGCAATTTCATGTTTTAACATACAATTTTGCTAATAGTCTGATATTTAGTGTTGTACAAAAAAGAAACCGATCCATTGACGGATCGGCTTCAGAATAGGGATGTAAGTTCACATTAAGGAATGATCTGGGCTCCGGGATACCTTGATAACCACATCTTTACGGCATCCATGGATCTGACGATAATGATCGTCCTGCTGTTCAATCTCATTTTTATTTTTTCGCCCGGATTGACGGGTGGGCGTTGTGCTAGCTTGCGTTTCATGGCCTTCTTGTTTATTGATTCTACTATATAGACGGCTGAAATCGTGCCTTAGTTTGATCCGTTAACAGAATTTCTGAAGAATAAAGTTCATCGCTTTTGAAACTTTCAGCGATCGGAAAATATTTCGTCGATAGATATGCAAATCGGAAGTCATCCTGTGCCGCGTTTCATGTCGAAGACGCGGAGCAAAACCTCTTATAACTATCAAAGAAGAAAAAGTTACGCCACTCAACCCGAAATTTTTCCGGATACACTACGGGCGATTTTTTCTCCGTTATGCTTTCAACCAACATCTCCCGATCATGCGAAAAATATTTTTTCTCCTGCTGTTTCCTGCTCTTGTGCACGCGCAGGATGTTCATGTCACCGTCATTCTCATCGCGACCGAAGGCGGATTTCACACCAACACTTCCGTTACACTCGTCAGCATCCA
>DATJEX010000122.1:0-10908 GCA_035496135.1 Bacteroidia bacterium | reverse complement strand
CCTGCTTGTCGCCCATCCCGTTATCGATAAGGATCAAACGGTTTCCGTCTTCCACCAGCAAACAGCGCATCGCCCAATTGCACATGTTATTGTCGTCGGCAGGATTTTCCCTGTTCCATAGACTTTTCGGAACGACACCGTGCATGGCACCTCCGTCCAATTTGAAAAAGCCGGTGTTGATGGTATGTAGTTTCATAACAATTTGGAATGCAGAATGGAGAATTGAGAATGGAGAGCTGAGTTTGGTGATCTTTCCCGGCAGGTACAGGAACTTTCTAAACGCTCATTTTCAATTCTCCATTCTCAATTCTCCATTATTTCGGCGCCCACGGATTATCATTCGGATCCTTCGGAGGTGCAGGAGGAGGAGTCTGCGGAGGATTCTGTCCCGGATTGTATGGATTCGGATTCTGGTAAGGTGGTTGCTGTGTGTATGGATTCTGTCCGGGATAAGGATTGGTGTACGGATTCGGATTGGTGTACGGATTCGGATTGACGTTAGGATATTGTTGCTGCTGCTGGAAATTCTGGTAATTGTAGCCCTGGTTCTGGTAAGGATTGGCAGTGATCGGTGTAACCACCGCAGCCGTTTTCGTTTTGAAACTCATCGCGGTTGAAACGATCGAGAACACGAGGAAGAAAATGCAGATAAGCATCATGATGATTCCACCACCAACTGCCTCGTCCGGAACGGAATTGCTTCCATAGTAATAATCATCGTTGCAATAGCAATGGCATCTTGCTTCACTCATTACGAAAAGGGAAATGATCAGTCCCCCGATACTCATGATGATTCCAATTATGGAAAGGGCTCTCATAGTCAGTTTTTTTGCTTGCTTAAAGATAGAAAAATGCTGAAAAAACCAAGCGAAATAAGCAATTCTGTGTTCATAAAAGATGGCCCATTGCCGCGAGCGGGAGATGGCAGAACTTAGCTTCGTATTGGGTACGAACAGCGAAAGATCCCGGAACTACGAACCACGGAAGGAATGAATTCCGTTATCAAAAGTTTCGAGATTCAGCGGTTCGTCGTTTCGTAAAAGTTCGCCGTAAGTACACTATGAGGATACATTTCATCGCAATAGGAGGCAGTGCCATGCATAATATGGCGATCGCCATGAAATTGAAAGGTCATTCGGTCACGGGGTCGGACGACGAGATCAATGAACCTTCGAAAAGCAGGCTGGAGAAGCACGGATTGCTGCCTTCGCAAATGGGATGGAGAAGTGAAGTCATCACCAAAGACATTGACGAAGTGATCCTCGGCATGCACGCGCGCGCCGATAATCCCGAGCTCGTCCGCGCACAGGAACTCGGATTGAAGATTTTCTCTTATCCCGAATACCTCTACGAGCAGAGTAAAAAGAAAACAAGAATTGTCATTGGCGGAAGTCACGGCAAAACCTCGATCACCGCAATGGTGCTGCACGTTTTCAAACACTGCAACATTGATACTGATTACATGGTGGGCGCTCAACTCGAAGGATTTGACACGATGGTGAAACTTACGGAAGAAGCGAAGTACATCGTGCTCGAAGGAGATGAATATCTCGCCTCACCTGTCGACCGCCGCCCGAAATTCCATTTGTATCATCCGCATATCGCGTTGCTGAGCGGAATTGCGTGGGATCACATCAATGTCTTTCCGACGTTTGAAATTTATGTGGACCAGTTCAGGAAGTTCATCGATCTTATTGAGACGAATGGAACGCTGGTGTATTGCGCGAATGATCCGGAACTGAAAAAAGTGTGTGAGCAGGCGCGGAATGATATTTCGAGAAAGCCGTACACCGTTCCGCCGAATGAGATCGTGGATGGAACCACTTTTCTCCTCCGCGGAAATAAAAAGGTTCCGTTACTCATCTTCGGCGATCACAACCTGATGAATCTCGAAGGTGCACGCAGGATATGTACCGCCGTTGGAATTGCTGATGAAAAATTCGATGAAGCCATTCAGTCGTTCAAAGGAGCGGCACGTCGGCTGGAACTGGTGAGAAAAGAAGGTTCGTTCAATTGTTACAAAGACTTCGCACATTCTCCTTCGAAACTGAAAGCGACGACTGCTGCAGTTAAACAACAATTTCCCAATAGAAAACTGGTGGCGTGCATGGAATTGCACACGTTCTCATCACTCACTTCTGAATTCCTGAAAGAATACAATGGAGCGATGGATGAAGCGGACGAAGCGATCGTTTATTTCAATCCGCACACCATCGCACACAAAAAACTTCCGCCGATCACCGAAGCGCAGGTGAAAGAAGCATTCGCGCGGGAAGATCTCATCGTAACAACCGATTCATCGGCGTTGATGAAGGATTTTGAAAAACGGAACTGGAAGAATTCTGTCCTTCTTTTCATGACGAGCGGAAATTTCGATGGAGTGGATTTCAAAAAGGTCGCGGATACACTCAGGGTTGATCAGGCATCCCTTCGCTGAAATTTACAGAGGCATCTCAGGATTATCTGCCTCATCTGCGTGATCAGCGAGCACCCTTTTTTCTCTAATAATCTACGCGGAGAATTCTAATTTTCACCCGACTCATGATCACCTGAAAGCAGCCATGCGATCGCTTCTTCTTTGGAATCGATCACTCTTATCGGAATTGGCGGTTTGTAGTATTTCCGGAAAAAATCAGCGGTGAGTTTATTCGCGGCGGCAGAATTGTAATGCGCAGCAGCGATCCGGTTTTCTGTCACTTCTTTTGAAGAAGTATAACGCAGCGCTTCTGCACTCATCGTGAAATATTCCTTCGCATCGATCAGCGCGAAATATTTTTTACCACCGGTGATCTCGCGGATCGCATTATAATGTGCGATGGTATTCTCCAGGTTCAGATCGGCACCTTCGAGCATGCGGATGTGCAGCAACCCGGTTTCTTCATCAAAGCTCAGTTCGGCATTACGGGTGATCAGGTTCTTCATCAGGAAGGTTTTTCTCGTAGGGAATCTGGATGCGAAGAAACAATATTTCCTGACGAATTAATAATTAATAATGAATAATTAATAATGAAGATGTGCTGGGAAGAGGGAAGAAGAATGGCTGGCTGATGGCTTTTCTGAATTCAAAAGCAGGCTTCTTGAACAGCCAATTATTAATTATGCATTATTAATTATTAATTATTAATTGTACATCGCTTCCGAAGAATACTGCGATGTGAATAAATGATCGGCGCTGTAACGGAGAAACACTTCAAATCCGCCCTGCATGGATGTTGCAGCCTTCAATCGTGAAATATTCGCGTCGTAACTGAATCCGAATGCATACGCCGAATTTTCATAGGAGAATTCCGGAATGATCGCGTCGTGGTTACGGTACATCACACCGAAACCGATCGCGGATGCTTTGATACGGCCGGTATAAACGGAATTTTCTTTCAGCACGAATTTCACTTGTCCGCCCAGGTCGATCTCATTCAGTTTGCCCTGTTTCATCACGAGCAGATTCGGAACGAGAATGACATTGCTGTTCGCCAATCCGACTTCCACGATGCTGTGAAGAATGAGTTTGGTGTTCAGTTTTTCTCCGCTCGCGACAAAAGAATAATTCGGCAGGCCGAAATGCCAGGCCGAAATTCCTGTGGTCATGCGGACACCATCATTCGCCGAAATATATTTTTCCGCTTTCCCGTAATTCCATGCGACTCCGCCACCGAGATCGAAGTAATGATAATTCGCCGCTCCCGTCGGTTCACCGGATGAAAGTCCTGTGTTGAAATTCATACCATCGTATTGATCGTCCCAGATGAGTTTGGAATAATTCATCGAGCGTTGCGTGTATCCGACAAGCATTCCTCCTGAGATACGATTGTTGTCGTCCGTTTCAATGATCCCAGAACCGGTAAGTGCAGCTTCCATGATCCCCATTTGCGAATCGCCCGCTTTGTCATCGTAGAATAAAATTCCTACGCCGCCCCAATTGTTCGAGGTCTTCTTGTGATTGATCGCCATCTCGCCAGAGAAAGCATAGGTTTGATAAGGCGCGCCGAAGGCAGCCCATTGATTTCGGTAATTCAGGATGAATCGCGCGTTGGAATGCAAAGCGGTTTGCGCCGGATTGATGAGCAATGGCGTTGCATAGAATTGCGAAAAATGAATATCCTGGGCGTACGAAATTTGCATCGCTGCCAAAGAAAGAAAGAGGAAGATCTTTTTCATCTGCGCTTTATCTTATCAAACTGACATTTCCTTTTCGTTCGAGCTTCTCGCCGGTCGTGGATAATTTCGCGGTCGCGTAATAAACGAACACGGCGTTATCCAAAGCTTCGCCTTTGAATGTTCCATCCCAGCCTTCGCGGTAATCGAACGATTCAAAAACCATTTCTCCCCAGCGATCATAAACGACAAGATGATAATCGGTGATGCAGCCAGGATTTATTCTCGCGCGGAAAACATCATTCAGCCCATCGCCATTCGGAGAGAACGCGTTTGGATAACCGAATGTGCCGCATGTGATGTCTACTTCAACAATGGTACATGCTGAATCGGTACAACCGATCGCATCCGTCGCCGTCACGCAATATTGTGTTGTCACTGTTGGTGATGCGACTGGTGATGCACAAGTGGTGCAACTCAGTCCCGATGATGGGCTCCATGCGTACGTTCCTCCACCTGTAGCGGTGAGCGAAACACTGCTTCCGTAATTGATCGTTGTTCCGCCACTCGCTGTTGCAACAGGCGGATTCACATTTGAAACTACGCTCACGGTTTGTGTTGTGGTGCAGCCATTCGCAGGATTCGTGACCGTACACGTATACGTTCCGCCAGCGTTCACGATCGCATTCGCCGTGGTGCTTCCGCTGATAACCGAAGGACCAGTCCACGAATAAGTAACACCAGGAGTAGTGCTCGATGAAGTGAGCGCAACGTCTGAATTGGCACAGGTGATCGTGTCTGTTGCAGGTGGAACTGTCAGTGTTGGCGGAGTCGTGTTCGCTGTGATGGTGATCGTGGCAGTGTTTGTACAACCATTTGTATTATCAACTGCGGTGACCGTATATGTACCAGCCGCTGTAACTGTCGCAGGATTCGGTGCATTCACCAATGATCCGCCATTCCACGCCATCGTGCTTCCTGCAGAAACGCCGGTGAGTGTCGCGCTTGGATTGGTGCAGGAAATATTTCCGGATGAAGATGCGGTGACCGTTGGAGGCGTCGTGTTCGATGTGACAACTACTGTTGCTGTTGACGTACATCCGTTCGCAGGATTTGTCGCGGTGCAGGTATACGTTCCGGCTGCGGAAACTGTCGCAGGATTCGCCGCGTTCACCAATGTGCCGCCATTCCATACCATCGTGTTGCCGGCAGATGTTCCGGTGAGTGTTGCTGTGGGTGTAATGCAATTGATATTATTTCCGGCTGCGGTCACCACCGGTGGAGTAGTGTTGGATGTTACCGTAACAGTCGAAGTGTTCTGACAACCCGTTGATGGATCCGTTGCCGTGCATGTGTACGTTCCTGCAGCGGTCACTGTCGCAGGATTCGCAGCATTCACCAATGATCCGCCATTCCATACCATGGTGTTTCCGGCCGAAGTTCCGGTGAGAGTGACACTCGGATTGGTGCACGTGATCGTTCCGCTTGCAGCAGTGGTAACTGTCGGAAGTGTTCCGGTCATGGTAACTGTCACTGTTGCGGTTGCGGTACAACCATTCGTTGCATCGGTTGCTGTACAGGTGTAGGTTCCTGCTGCCGAAACAGTCGCAGGATTTACAGCATTCACCAACGATCCGCCATTCCATACCATTGTGTTTCCGGCGGATGTTCCGGTGAGCGTGACAGAAGTGGTAGTGCAAGTGAGATTTCCGCTTGAAGCAGCTGTGACAACTGGCGGAGTAGTGTTAGAAGTAACGGTCACTGTTTGCGTTGCCGTACAACCTGCCGGGCTTGTCGCTGTGCATGTATACGTTCCGGCTGCTGTTACTGTCGCGGGATTCGGTGCATTCACCAGAGATCCGCCGTTCCATACCATTGTATTTCCTGCGGAAGTTCCGGTGAGTGTAACCGAAGTGTTGGTACACGTGATCGTGCCGGAAGAAGTTGCAGTAACAGTTGGGAAAGGATTGACCGTGATGTAAGTCGTTTGATTCATCGTGTTCGAACCATTCGCGTTCGTTGCAGTGAGTGAAACCGAATACGTTCCCGGTGTGGAATAACAGATGTTGGTTGGATTCTGCGAAGTGGAAGTAGCTGGTGTCGCGCCCTGGAATGTCCACGACCAGGAAGTCGGAGTACCAGTGCTTGCGTCCGTGAAATTGATGCAGGTATTCGGGCAGATGTTGGTATTGGATGCGGTGAAATTCGCAACCGGCGGAGCTGCCGCAGTGACAAAAGAAAAATCATCCACGTGTGTCCAGTCGCCAAGTCCGCCGGCTGTGAGTTGAACTGTGACGAATTGCCCGTTATTGGGAGCAACGAAAGTGAATGTGCGTTGCACCCAGCTTCCCTGTGTAGGCAATGGTGCAACATAGATCGATGTTCCGAATGCGTTGTTGACGGTGGAAAGTCCGATCTCTACCGGAGGAGAATAGGACCAGCAACCGCGATCCCAGAAACTGATGGTGTAGGAATTTCCTGCAACGAGCGGGGCAGAAAGCTGCATGGAAAATGCGTCTGTTCCGGAACCTGTGAGTGCGACATACCAGGCGCTTAAATGGCCGCTGGCACACCAGGTGGTAGAAGTAATGATGTCCATATCACCATATGATCCGAAAGCGACGGTGTTCGACATCATTCCGTTGAATGCCGGATTGGTGAGATTGATCTGGTCTGATCCTGCTGTATTGATCTCGAAACTCGGGTTCAGAAAAACCTGGGAGAATGAAGGTACAGGAATAAGAAGAATGAAAAAGAGGTAAACGTTTTTCATCATGGGAAGGGTGTTTTGCCAATGCAATATAGTTAAAAAAAGGGGAAGGTGAAAGTGAAGGTGAAAAGGTGTTCTGGTAGTTTGATGCGCAGGACCGGGCTTCCTAACCCTGATGGTGAAGCAGTCCCGAAGCGAACTTGTTCTGCTTCAGGGAGGCTTCACCAGCAGGGCAGGTGGTTTTATGAAACGCTGAAGCTGCCGTTCCTGAAAATGCAGAACGAGGATCCTGGATGAAAAAAAAGATCAGTTGGAACTGGTGGTTCTACGCAGAAAAAATGCCGCGGCGAAAGAAAGGAAGAAAGCGGCGATGGTATACAACGCGAAGAAGACCATTTCAAGTTTGAAAAAATTGTCATTCGTATAATTACCGAGAATGCCGATGAGATCGCTGTTGGTTGCGCCATGCGATTTCGCTTCGGCGATCACTTCACGCATATCGGTATGTGTCATGATGAAAAAATGACAGATGCACATCAGCAGCGCGGTGAGTGCACCGGCGGTGACACCGGCTTTCATTCCCGCTTTCAAACCGATGATACCATTCCGTTCGTGATCCCTTGTGCTTTTGATGCTGTAATAGATGGAAGCGAACAGCACGAGCCAGAGGGAATAATTGAGCAGGGCCGTTGCATTGCCCCGTGGTGCATAGACCTGGCCAATGTAGATGGCAACATTGATCGCACCGGCGCTTAATCCTGTTTTTACAGCTCTGTTCATTTTCTTACAAGTTCCCTGGTCCCGGAAGATTATCCGTTCATCGAGATGAGGAACTCTTCATTCGAGTTGGAATTCTTCATTTGTCCTTTGAGGAAATCCATCGCTTCCTGCGGATTCATATCGGCGAGGTGATTGCGCAGGACCCAGATGCGTTGCTGCATCTCTTTATCCATGAGCAGGTCGTCACGGCGTGTAGAAGAAGAAACAAGATCGATAGCAGGGAACACGCGTTTGTTCGCGAGTTTGCGGTCGAGCTGCAACTCCATGTTACCGGTTCCTTTGAATTCCTCGAAGATCACCTCGTCCATTTTCGAACCGGTGTCAATGAGTGCTGTAGCGATGATCGTGAGTGATCCGCCACCTTCGATTTTTCTCGCCGCTCCGAAGAAACGTTTTGGTTTCTGCAGCGCGTTCGCTTCCACACCACCGGAAAGAACTTTTCCGGATGCAGGCTGAACCGTATTGTATGCACGCGCGAGACGTGTAATGGAATCGAGCAGGATGACCACGTCATGTCCGCACTCTACCATCCGTTTTGCTTTTTCGAGAACGATGTTCGCGATCTTCACGTGACGATCAGCCGGTTCATCGAATGTAGACGCGATCACTTCCGCACGTACACTGCGTGCCATATCCGTTACCTCCTCAGGACGTTCGTCAATGAGCAGGATCATGAGATAAGCTTCCGGGTGATTGTCGGCGATCGCATTCGCCACTTCTTTCAGTAAAATTGTCTTACCTGTTTTCGGTTGCGCCACGATCAATCCACGCTGACCTTTTCCGATCGGTGTGAACATATCCATGATGCGCATCGACATATTGGTCTTTGATTTTCCGCTGCCGCAGAGTTTGAATTTCTCTTTCGGGAAAAGCGGTGTGAGAAAATCGAAGGGCACGCGATCGCGCACGTAAGATGGATCACGTCCGTTGATCTTGTCCACTTTTACCAATGGGAAATATTTTTCTCCTTCTTTCGGAGGACGGATCGCGCCGCGAACGGTATCACCTGTTTTCAAACCGAAAAGTTTGATCTGCGATTGTGAAACGTAAACGTCGTCGGGAGAATTGAGGTAATTGTAATCGGAGGAACGGAGGAATCCGTAACCGTCAGGCATGATCTCGAGCACACCTTCAGCAACCACAACGTTATCGAAGTTGTACATTTCTTCGAGTGCTGGTTTCGGAGGTTGCGGCGGGAAATTCTGACGCTGCTGGAAATTCTGGTTGTAAGGACGCTGTTGCTGATTCTGCTGCGGCCCGTTCTGCGGATTATTCTGCGGAACGTTCTGTGTATTGTCGGTATTCTGCGGATTCGGATTGTTGGTATTCGTCTGCGCCTGGATGAACGCCGGTGGTTGATTGTAAGCCGGTGGCGGTGGCGGCGGAGCATTCTTGTTGAATGGCTGACGCTGCTGGAAATTCTGATTGCGCTGCTGATGTTGGTGTGGTGGACGCTGCTGCTGTTGCGGCTGATTGAACAATTGCTGCTGTTGCGGAGGATTATTCTGCTGCTGCGGAGGATTGTTCACGCCTGCAGGATTCTGCTGTTCCGTATTTGCAACCGGTGGATTCACATCGATGCGCGTGGTTTCCGGGTTGGGGTCGGGGAGGAGTGTCTGGTCCGAATCATTTTCGATGGTCACAAAACGCTCGTCGATCTTAGGTTCCTGTGAAGATTCTTTCACTTCGTCCGTCTTTCCGATCGGTTTACGTCCGCGTTTCGCTTTGGTGTCGATAGGTTCTGCCGCTTCTTTTTTCGCGCCGGTAACCGCCTGTGAATCCAGGATCTTGTACACTAATTCTTCTTTCTTCAGCGTTTCGAACTTCGGTATACCGAGTTGTTTAGCGATATCGCGCAACTCGCCAACGAGCTTGCTCTTCAGGTCAATAATGTCGTACATGATTTTTGTTTGAGGGAAATGATTTCTGAATTTTTTTCTGGTAATGATTTATGTGGAGGGAATTTCGACGGCGGATCTGCTTCGCGTTTGCTTTTTCTTTCCGAAAGATTCAGATCGGATATAAAAGATCCACGTCGGGATAAAAGAATTTATTGCTGCATCACTGTATTTGAGAACTCTGTTTTTTGGGAAATTGAAAGTCGAATGACCTTCAGAACGACAGTACAAGTATAGGCATATTATTTCAATTGTGTGTACCCCAAAGGAGGAATTTTGTCTTCCCAAGGATGGATTCTCATTCAACGGTTCGGTAAGCAGTAGGCAGTAGGCGGAAAGCAGTCGGCAGGAAAAGCAATCTGTGAAAATCTGCGTTTGAATCAGCGAAGATCTGCGGCTGAATTCCGTCGATAGGATTTGTTCGGCCGGTAGAATTTGGCCGCAGCTCAGGCAGATTGTTTTCGCAGATTCGCGCAGATTTTATGTCTTAAATTTGGTTCATGATCCAGCGGATTCAGACTTTGTATTTATTGGGCGTGCTGGTGGTTTTCGGGCTGATGTTTTTTGTGCCGATAGCTAAAGAACTACCGAGATATCAGGGTAATTCATTGATCCTTATTACTGGAACTGATAAAGTAGTATTCTTCATTCAACTACTCATTCCAGTTTTCTCTATCATGACCCTTTATATGAAGGGCGTTTTCAAATCCCAAATAAATTTCTGTACAGCAGGAATATTTTATTCTCTCTTTGCATTTTTCTTAGTCAGAAAGTATATCCACATTTTTGACTTCCAGCCAGATGCGGTTTCTGGTTATGTTGAAGAGACTAAATGGGGATTATATCTTTTGTTGATTTATCCAATCCTCTTCTTCCTCGCCGCACGTGCCATCAAAAAAGATGAACAGCGTGTCCGCGCTGCCGACCGGCTTCGCTAATTTTCAATGTCCAATTCTCCAATGCCCAATGCCCAATTCTATTTCATTGGTAATTGGCCATTGTGTAATTGGTAATTGGTCATTGTGTAATTGGTAATTATCTTTTTCCAAGTTCAATGACTTCCAGATCACGAATGTCTTTTCCATCGATCACAAACCGGAGCATCGTGCGCATTTTATGAAAGCCTGAAATTCCCGCCGCTCCCGGATTCAGATGAAGACAGTTGTATTTCTTCTCGAATTTCACCAACAGGATATGCGAATGCCCGCAGATGAAAATTTTCGGCGGATTGGTTTCCATCACTGCTTTTACTTCGGGAATGTATTTCTCCGGCCTTCCCGCGATGTGCCTCATCATCACGTCCACCTGTTCGCACATGAAACGATTCACTTCCGGAAAAACTTTTCTCACTTTATCTCCGTCAATATTTCCGTACACGCCCCTGAGCGGTTTTATTTTCTCCAGCGTTTCGATCACGGAAAAATTCCC
>DATJEX010000121.1:0-8707 GCA_035496135.1 Bacteroidia bacterium | reverse complement strand
AGTTCTGCTCGGGCCGGTGATGATCGTGACCATCGAAGGAAGCCCTTCGTTGTATTTCGCTTTGAGTGCTTTCAATGCGTCACGCAGATTGTAGATCAACTGCGAAGTCCTGCAAACGACAATGTGATTGTCGGGATGAACGATGGAACGTCTTCCTCCGAGTTGGCGTGAACTCACGAGAACGCTTCCTGTGCGCGCGATGAGAAATTCGCAACCGGTGATCGTTGTGGTGGAATGCGTCAGCTGATCTTCTTTTTTTGCAAAATCTATTTTCGCTTTATGCAGCAGATCGCCGATCTCTTTTTCGCCGCACCATAATTTTCCGAATCCATCATCATTCGTGAGCGCGCCGATGTTGTAAATGAAATCTTCTTCGTTCTCACAGAAAATGAATTGTCCGCCAGCTTCCGAGAATTGCTGCGCGAAAATGAGTTCGAGCGAATCTTCCGGCTCCGGGTAAAGGCTGCTGTCGAAATCGATCGCATTCTGTTCAGCGCGCGATCTGTGAATGAGCGCCGCGCGGACTTTCTTAAGGATCTTTTCTCGGGAGGTGGTATCACTCATTTACGAACAGACTTGAGACTAAGAGACATGGGACATGAGACGTTTGACGGGTTATGCAGCATTTCGCGTGAGTCTTTCCTGGAAACGATAGGTCATTTTCTGGAGTTCATCCAGTTTCTTCAGCACAGGAGCAACTTCTTCTTCGGTAACGAGACGTAATTTATTGGCGACAATGATCTGGGTCATCACTTCATAAGATGAGCCATTTGAAATTCCCACAAAATGAGAAAAATCTTTATTGGTATTTCTTCCGGCACCTTCAGCAATATTGGAAGGAATTGATACCGCAGCCTTCCTGATTTGTGACGTAAGGCCGAATCTTTCATCAGGTGGGAATGCTGAACTTAATTTGTAAACATCGACAACGAGATCGATAGCATTGTTCCAGATCCTGAGTTCTTTGACATTGTGTTGCATAAAAAAAATAATTAAGTGTGAGTATAAAAAAACAATCGGGGACAAATTTACATCCGTCCCCGATTTCAATAAAACTTAGTTACCAACAATACCCTTCCTCATCTCATGTCCCTTGTCTCTTAGTCTCATGTCTCCCTACTCCTTCGGAGTAGTCTCATTCTCCAGCGGAGTAACCTCAGGCGCAGGAGGAAGTACTTTCGGTTCTTCTTCCGGTTTTTCCCACTGGCGTTTTCCGAAGATCGTTTCCAGATCCTCTTTGAAGATCACTTCTTTCTCAATGAGTTTATTCGCCAGCTGATCGAGTTTGTCGCGGTTCTCACGAAGCAGCGCTTTTGTTTTTTCATACGCCGCGTCGATCAGTTTCTTCACTTCCTCATCGATCGTTTCCGCTGTCTTTTCAGAATACGGTTTCTGCATCATGAATTCCTGTCCGCTCGTGTCGTAATAAGAGATGTTGCCGATCTTATCATTCAAACCGTAGAAAGAGATCATCGCGTAAGCCTGCTTGGTGATTCGCTCAAGATCGCTCAATGCACCGGTAGAAATTTTTCCGAACACCACTTCTTCAGCGGCACGCCCGCCAAGTGTAGCGCAGATCTCATCGATGAATTGTTCTGTTGTGGTGATCTGTCTTTCGTCCGGAAGATACCATGCCGCCCCGAGTGAACGTCCGCGCGGAACGATCGTCACTTTTACGAGTGGTGCCGCGTGTTCGAGCATCCAGCTTACTGTGGCGTGGCCTGCTTCGTGGAACGCGATGACTTTTTTCTCTTCTTTCGAAATGATCTTGTTCTTTTTCTCGAGTCCGCCGATGATACGGTCAACCGCATCAAGGAAATCCTGCTTCTCCACGAATTTCTTGTTGTGACGTGCAGCGATGAGCGCCGCTTCGTTACAGATATTCGCAATGTCGGCGCCGGAGAATCCCGGAGTTTGTTTCGCGAGAAAATCAAGATCGAGTGACTTGTCAAGTTTCAAAGGCTTCAGGTGAACCTGGAAGATCGCTTTACGCTCGTTCAGATCGGGAAGATCAACATAGATCTGGCGGTCGAAACGTCCTGCGCGCAGTAACGCGCGGTCGAGAATATCGGCACGGTTCGTTGCAGCGAGAATGATCACACCACTGTTCGTTCCGAATCCGTCCATCTCGGTGAGGAGCTGGTTCAATGTATTCTCACGCTCGTCATTCGCGCCTTGAGATATGCTGCGTCCTCTCGCACGGCCGATCGCGTCGATCTCGTCGATGAAGATGATGCACGGTGCTTTTTCTTTCGCCTGTTTGAAAAGATCGCGTACACGTGATGCGCCAACGCCCACGAACATTTCCACGAAGTCGGAACCCGACAGGGAGAAGAACGGAACTTTAGCTTCACCTGCAACGGCTTTTGCCAATAATGTTTTTCCTGTTCCCGGAGGCCCGACGAGCAAAGCGCCCTTCGGAATTTTCGCACCGAGGTCAGTATATTTTTTCGGATGTTTCAGGAAGTCGACGATCTCCTTGATCTCCACTTTCGCTTCTTCGAGACCAGCTACATCAGCGAAACTC
Organism: Bacteroidia bacterium; assembly: GCA_035496135.1. Lineage (GTDB taxonomy): Bacteria > Bacteroidota > Bacteroidia > Palsa-965 > Palsa-965. Next base: position 6,180 of record DATJEX010000121.1, on the reverse strand, counting down.
ACGTTCACCGAAGTGTCCTTGTCGTACAATGAAGCGCGCGATTTTCCGATGTTGAAGATCTGTCCGCCGCCACCGCCGCCCATTCTGCGCATGACAAAAACCCACAGCACAATGATCATCACGAGTGGCAGAAGCCAGCTGAGGTGATCAGAGATATTGGAACGTTTGATCTCGCGGATCGGAATGCGGTCGTATTGTGAATAATGCGCTGAATCCTGTGTAGCGATGATCTGTTTCTCCAGTTCACTCGAATACGAACTTTCCAGCTGCAGATGCGGAACATCGGGCGGAACAGGCCCACGCCAGTCTTTCAGTTTATTCTCCAGCGCGATCACCGACGGAGCTTTCGCTTTCGCCGTGTCGATCACGAGTTCCATGGAATTGTTCTCGTTACTGATGTGGTAGATCGCTTTCACCGCATGGTCTTTCACCAGGGCGGAAAAGTCTGTATAACTCACTTCCGGAAGATCGTTCAGCATGTTCATGCTGAAGAAACCGATGAGTCCGGCTACAAGTATGATGTACACCCAGAAGAATCCGGATGGGGAACGTGGCATTTGCGGTTTTTTCGGGATGCGGTCCTTGAAGCGGCGATCCTGATCATTTTCCGGTAGGTTATTCTGATTCTCACTCATTTCTTTTAGTTCTATACTCCAATGTCGTTTGGTTCCGGAATTTATTGTTTTTCGGTTGAATGCAAGGCTGGTTAATGAATGTTAATAATACGACAGTTATTTCGCTTTGTCGAATTTTACTTCTTCCGCATCAGCCCACAGCGATTCGAGGTTATAGAAATATCGTGTTTCCCTCTCGAAAACGTGAACGACCACATTCACATAATCGATCAGCACCCACAGTGCATTCTCCCATCCTTCGGAGCGGTAAGGACGCTGGTGCAATTCTTTTTTCACCACTTCTTCCACCGAATCGGCGATCGCTTCTACCTGTATGTTCGAGTTCGCTTCGCAGATGATGAAGAAATCGGTCACCGCGTTCTCGATCTTGCGCAGGTCGAGGCAAACGATCTTCTCCGCTTTTTTCTCCAGCATACCGCGTACGACCGACTCGGCCAGTATCATGGATTCGCTTTTCTCTTTTTTTACAGGAGGAGTGCTTTTCTTGACCGGGGCTTTCGCTTTCTTCTTGACAACTTTTTTAGTCGTTTTCGCAGGAGCGCGTTTGGTTTTCTTTACTACTGATTTGGATGCGGTACGTACAGCTTTTTTCTTTGCTACGGGTTTCGCTTTTTTCGTCTTTGCCATTTAATATCAATTCCGCCGGGGCGGAGTGCTTTGTTTACATTTGTAAATGAGAGGCAAAGTTAACTAAAATGGACGCTCCAAATCCAGGCACATTATTCGTCGGTTCGCAGGTGATCCGCCTGCCGGAGGTCGATTCCACCAATAGTTACGCGCTCCGGATGATCAGGAACACCACTGTGCAGGAAGGCTGCGTGGTGCGTGCCGATTTTCAGTCGAACGGAAGAGGGCAGAGGGGAGCGGAATGGAAAGGAGAACGCGGAAAGAATATCGCGTGTTCGGTCATTTTCAAACCTGTTTTCCTGGAAGTCGATCAGCAGTTCGATCTCACGCGCGCTGTTGCACTCGCGGTGGCGGACATGTTCACGGAGTATTTTCCATTGCTGAAAGTGAACATCAAATGGCCGAATGATATTTATGCGGCGGACAAAAAAGTCGCGGGAATTCTCGTGGAGAATATCATTTCAGGAAATACTTTGCAATATGCTGTTGTGGGAATCGGTATCAATCTCGACCAGGAAACTTTTCCGCCCGAACTTCCCGATGCGATCTCCGTTTTTCAATTGACAGGGAGTAAAACAGATCATGATGAAGTGTATCGCACGCTGTACAGCGCGCTCGAAGCAAGATACCTGCAATTGAGAGGCGGCAAAACAGAGAAGATACGCAGTGATTATGAATCCTGCCTGTTCAGGAAAGGGATCATGTCACGATTCACTGATTTCAAGTCGGTCTTCAGCGGAAAAATAATTTCAGTCGATCCCGGCGGAAAAATCCAGATCGAAAAGGAGAATGGAGAAAAAGCAGGTTATGCGTTCAAGGAAATCGGCATGCTTCTTCATTGACCGATCGCGCCATTTTTCGAATATTCAATCTTGAATTTTGAATCTTCAATCTTTCAACGTCCACGCTTGAGCCGGAACAGCGAACATCGGTTTTACCTGCGACCACACTTCTTTGAACAGATCACTCTTCCGGTAATCGTCAAGATTTTTTTCTGATTCCCATTCGGAGACCGTGAAAAAAATATTGCCGTTGGAATGATCATTCATCAATCGAACACTCCTGCATCCTTCCGCCGCGGCGATACGTGCACTGTATTTTGCATACGTCTCCCGGAAAATTTCCGCTTTCCCTTCCTGGAATTCCATTTTCACAAGACGAAGAAGGTTATTCATACAAATACGATCCTGATAATGGAATTCAGACGAAGGTTCAGTAATCCTGATGCATTTCCACTGTTCATCGCGATCTCGAGCATTCCTGCCGAATTGAAGAAAGCGACTTTCTCTCCCACATTCACATCGGCGTAGGTCCGGTGCAATTCATTGATGCTTTCTTTGAAAAGTTCGATCACGAATTGTCGTCCCATTCCCACACGATCGAATTCTTCACCGGAAATATTCGTGATCACATTCCCGAATGAATCGACATACTGCACAACTCCTTTCAGTACATTTTCTTCCGGCGGAGCGACAGGCCTGCTCAGACGGGCAATATCCGGAAGCGTAACGCCGAGTTTTTCGATAGCAATTCCTGTCGCGAGTTTTACAGCAGCCGGAACGTAAAGATCGCGTGCGCAGAATGTAGAAGGTTCTTTTCCGGATGCGGCGATCTGGATCACTTTATCAGCGGGTTTGTCGGAAATGAGGGAGAAAATTCCATTGTTGCATCCCACAAAAAAATGTCCGTTCATCTGCACAGCAACGTGATCGAAACGTCCGCCTCCTCCGCTGTTCACTGCGACAATGTGAATGCTTCCGGCGGGATACTCAGGATAAGCCTGCGCCACGAGATACGCGCCAACGGAAACGTCGAATGCAGGAACCTGGTTGGAAATTTCCGAAAATGTAGCGCCGGGTAATTGACGGAACAATGCGCCACGCACCGAAGCGGCGTAGTGATCTTTGGTTCCGAAATCTGAGGTGATCGTTATTACCGGCATGCGCTTGTAATTCGGTGAAATGCGCTTATTTTGTGGTAAAATTAGCAATTAGCGTTGTTCGGTGGCGATATGTTTCCGGCAACCGAAAGGAATAAAGGCTTTGGCAGAAAAACTGATTGAAATTTCATTGGTAGATCCGATCGTGATCTATGGTGTGAACGACGCGAAGCTGGAACATATCCGAACGTTTTTTCCAAAACTGAAAATTATCGCACGCGGCGATAGTATGAAGATCGTTGGAGATGCGGCGGAGATCACTCGTTTCCAGGAAAGCATTGATGCATATGTCCAGTATTTCAAACGATACGGAACACTGACCGCAGAAAATATTTCCGACATCATGGGCGGCAGTCCGGATTCCAGCGGAAATGGAACGGGCGAAGAAACCAGTACGGATATCCTCGTTCACGGAAATTACGGACTCATTGTAAAAGCGAGAACGCCGGGGCAACAGCAACTCGTGGAGTCGTGCGGAAAGAATGATATGGTTTTCGCCATTGGCCCTGCAGGAACAGGAAAAACATACACCGCCGTCGCGCTCGCTGTGCGTGCATTGCGCAATCGCGAAGTCAGGAAGATCATTCTCACCCGTCCTGCTGTGGAAGCCGGGGAGAATCTCGGTTTTCTTCCTGGCGATGTCAAGGAAAAACTCGATCCGTATCTTCTTCCTTTATATGATGCGCTTTCCGACATGATCCCTTCGGATAAACTGAAAACATACATGGAAGGAAACGTGATCCAGATCGCACCGCTCGCTTTCATGCGCGGGCGCACGCTCGATAATGCATTTGTCATCCTGGATGAAGCGCAGAATGCAACAGAGCTGCAGATGAAAATGTTTTTGACACGAATGGGTCCGTCTGCTAAATTTGTCATCACCGGCGATCTCACGCAGATCGATCTTCCGAAGAATCAGCCCAGCGGATTGTTGCAGGCAAGCCGTTTGCTGAAAGGAACGGAAGGGATCGATTTCGTCACACTCGATCAGCGCGACGTGATCCGGCACAGAATTGTAAAACGAATAATCGACGTATATGACAACAATAAACCAAAAGATGAACGCACTGACTGAAACCAATTTTCATTTTCCCGGACAGACGAAATACTACAAGGGAAAAGTGCGCGATGTGTACACCATCAACAATGAATTGCTCGTGATGATCGTGAGCGATCGCATTTCGGCATTCGATGTGGTATTGCCACGCGGAATTCCTTACAAAGGACAAGTCCTCAACCAGGTTGCGGCGCATTTTCTCGAAGCGACGAAAGACATCGTTCCGAATTGGGTGCAGGCCGTTCCGGATCCGGTGGTAACGGTTGGAAGATATTGCGAGCCTTACAAAGTGGAAATGGTCATTCGCGGATACCTGAGCGGGCACGCGTGGCGTGAATACAAATCAGGAAAGCGAACGATCTGCGGAGTGCCGATGCCCGACGGAATGAAAGAGAATGACAAATTCCCGGAGCCATTGATCACGCCAACGACAAAAGCTTCTGTTGGACATGATGAGGATATTTCGCGCGAAGAGATCATCAAAAGCGGATTGGTTCCTGAAGCGGAATATGCGCAGCTTGAAAAATACACGAGAGCGTTGTTCCAGCGCGGAACAGAACTCGCGGCGAAACAGGGATTGATATTGGTGGACACCAAATATGAATTCGGAAATGTGAATGGTACCATCTATTTGATGGATGAAATTCACACGCCCGATTCTTCCCGTTATTTCTACGCGGATGGTTATGCGGAACGCCAGGCAAAAGGAGAAGCACAGCGTCAGCTTTCGAAAGAATTCGTGCGCGAATGGCTCATCGAAAACGGATTCATGGGAAAAGAAGGACAGCAGGTTCCGGTGATGACCGATGATTTCGTGAATATGGTTTCGGAACGTTACATTGAACTTTACGAGCAGGTAACAGGAAAGAAATTCGAGAGAGCGGATATCTCTACCGTGTCGCAGCGTGTGGAATCGAACATCAATAAATTTCTGTCGTCAAAAAATTGATTTTCTGATTTCATTTTCTATTTTTAGCGAAACACTTAAACATAACCAACCCAAAAACTAAAATTTTATGGCAGAAAAAGGACATATTAAAGACATTAAAGACGGATCAGGCGGAAACGTTATTGACAAAGGCGGAAATGATCTTTCATTCTCACAGGTATATTACAACGAACTTTGCCTTGGCGTAAGTAATCTCGTTCTTTTCGATCGCGTGACAGATGGAGACGTAGATTATGCAGCCAACGTGACAAGAGTGAATTTTGGAACGATCGCGACCATCAACGCTGATGGAATTTCCGGCACGGTCCAGGAAAAAGCTCCGAATCCAAGCTCGCCTCCCGGTGGAGTAGCTGCTACATTGAATTTTTATCAGCCAAACCTCAAACAACTCGGACTCCAGGTTGGCGACCAGGTCAAATACACGACGATCCTTACGCTCAAAGGTGTGCAGATGGCAGTGAACGTTTCCAACTGATCATTTCGGTTCAAATAGGTATTTCAATCCCGGTTTCATGCCGGGATTGTTTTTTTTATCTTCGTCCTGAACCCTTACCAAAATCTATGTCCGCATTCTTACGAAAGGGCTTTTATTCTCTGATCATCCTTTGCGGACTTATTACCAATAAACTTTCCGGGCAGCAAGTGGTCGCAGATAGTATCAAGCGAACCATGGGTTTTACTAACGACGAGAATCGTATCCGGCAACTATTTCTGCTTACCAATGCATACCTGAATTATGCACCTCAAAAAGCGCTGGAGACAGCCGCCGAAGCGAGAGTGGCTGCTGTTCAGCTCGGCAATGATTCGCTTGAAGCGGAATCGATGCTGCAATTGGGGCTTGCCAATTCCAAGGTTGGAAAATTCAACGATGCGATCGATGATTATGAAGAAGCGTACAAACTTTTTCAGAAGATCGGTGACAGGAGAAATGCCGCGACAAGCCTGAACGATGAAGGTGAGGCTTACAACAGCA
>DATJEX010000120.1:0-7738 GCA_035496135.1 Bacteroidia bacterium | reverse complement strand
ATGGAGAATGGAGAATGGAGAATGGAGAATGGAGAATGGAGAATGGAGAATGGAGAATGGAGAATGTTCGATTATTTGTTGTTAATTCTGCATTCTCCATTCTCAATTATTCGCGGTACAGATCATCTATCGCCTTCGTATTCTCCGCAAGAATGACCTTTCTTTTCAATGATAATTTAGGAGTGAGTTCGCCGCTGTTCACTGTCCATTCGTTCGGGAGAAGAATGATCTTTTTGATCTTTTCGTATTGTGCGAGATTGGCGTTGATCTTGTTCACCGCCGACATGATGCGATCCATCACTTTCTGATTCTTCACCATCTCTTCGTGCGTGCTGCCGATATCATAACCTTTCAATTTCGCCCAGTCTTTCAGGAACGCGAAGGAAGGAACGATGATCGCCGAAGGATATTTTCTGTTCTCCCCGATCACCATCGATTGCTCCACGAATTTTGATGACTTGAGCAGATTCTCGATCATTTGCGGAGCGATGTATTTTCCTCCTGATGTTTTGAAAATTTCCTTTTTACGATCGGTGATCTTCAGGAAACGATTCTCCACCATTGTCCCGATATCACCCGTGTGAAAATATCCTTCCGCATCAATGACTTCTGCCGTTGCATCCGGACGTTTGTAATAACCCATCATCACGTTCGGCCCTTTCACCAGAATTTCCCCGTCGGCGGCGAACTTCACCGTCACATCTTTGATCACCGGTCCGACTGTTCCGAAACAAACGCTGTCCGGATTGAAATTATTCACCGCTATAACAGGAGATGTTTCGGTCAATCCATATCCTTCGAGCACCGGCATCTTCGCCGCCCAGAAAATTCTCGCGAGACGCGGATCAAGCGCGGCTCCACCGGAGATCATTGCACGGACATTTCCGCCCAACCCTGCTCTCCATTTGGAGAAAACCAATTTGTTCGCGATCGCCAGTTTGATATTATACCACCAGCCGTTCTTCTTACCGCGTATCTCGAATTTCTCACCGAGCGCGACGGACCAGAAAAATAATTTCCGTTTGAACCCGGTCAGCTCAAGGCCTTTCGATGTAATTCTATTATAGACTTTCTGGATGAGTTGAGGAACGCAGGAAAAAATATGCGGTTGAAGTTCCTGCATATTCTGCGCGATCGTGTCAATACTTTCCGCGTAATAGATCGCAGGCCCGCGGAAAAGATAGAGATAAACGAGCATGCGTTCGTAAATATGATTGAGCGGAAGAAAACTCAGCGCGCGATGCGTATGATCGACTGGCGGAAGATCGCAGAGCGAAGTGAAATTACTCACCAGGTTATTATGCGACAACATCACACCTTTCGGAGTGCCGGTCGTTCCGGATGTGTACAGGATCGTCAGCAGATCCATCGGCGTGATCTCCGCTTTTGTTTTATTGATCAATTCTGTTTGCGGCGTTTTCTTCCCGGACTCCACGAGAGAAGAATAATGCAATGATGCGTCAATGCCGTTGATCGAATAGATCTTCGGTGGAGAAGCAAGATCACTTGTAACTGCTTTTGCTTTTTCGAGAATGGAAGAATTGGAAACAAAAATGAATTTCGGTTCACTGTCGCCGAAAATGAATTTGAGATCATTCTCAGAGATCGTCGGGTAGATTGGAATAAGAACAGCGCCGGAGATCTGCGTTGCAAAATCGACGGCGTTCCATTCGGGCCTGTTGTTGGAAAGTATGGCAACGCGATCTCCTTTTTTCAGCCCTTCATTGATCATTCCCGAAGCAAGCGCTTCCGAAATTTCTACAAACTTCTTCATCGACCACTTTTCCCACTGGCCGTTCACTTTCGAAGCGAACACATCTTCTTTGTCGCCGAAGTGACGGAGATAAAAATCGGGCAGATCGAAACAGCGGGTTACTTCGGCACTCATAGGTATTGAATAAAGTTACAACTTTTTCGCACCCCGCATTGCTGCGAAAATTCCTAATTTCACATTCCTAATTCCAGCAACCATGATGATCGATCTGCGCAGCGATACCGTAACACGTCCAACCAAAGGAATGATGGACGCGATGATGAATGCCAAAGTGGGCGACGATGTTTTCAATGAAGACCCGACGGTGAATGCGCTCGAAGATAAATGCGCGAAATTATTCGGACATGAAGCCGGTTTGTTCTGTCCTTCGGGAACAATGACCAACCAGATCGCGATCAAAGTGCATACGCAACCGGGTGATGAATTGCTGTGTGATGCGAGTGCGCACATCTACAACTTTGAAGGCGGTGGTATTTCTTTCAATTCCGGTGTACAGGCAAAAATCCTCAATGGCGAACGCGGGCGCATCAGCGCGAAGCAGGTGGAAGAAAATGTGAACGCGACATTCGACTGGCTCACCAAGACAAGTTTGGTAAGTATTGAGAATACAGCAAATCGTGCGGGTGGAAGTTATTATTCCCTGCAGCAGATGGAAGAACTTGAAGCGGTTGCAACGAAACACAATCTTCGTTTTCATCTCGATGGCGCACGGATCTTCAACGCGATCGTTGAATGCGGTTACACCCCGGAGAAGATCGGGCCGCTCTTCGATTCTATTTCTGTTTGTCTTTCCAAAGGACTCGGGACTCCGGCGGGATCAGTACTCGTTGGCAATAAAGATTTCATCCGTACCGCGCGACGAGTGAGAAAAGTTTTCGGAGGAGGAATGCGCCAGGCGGGATTTCTTGCAGCCGCAGGAATTTATGCGCTCGATAATCATGTGAACCGATTGAAGGAAGACCACAAGCGTGCGCGTATCATTGCCACTACGCTTTCGTCACTTCCCTTTGTTACCAACGTTCTCCCGGTCGACACGAACATCATCATCTTTTCACTCGATGAAAAAATGCCAAGTGAAACGTTCGTAAAAAAACTCGCCGAGAAAAATATCAAGGCCGTCGGATTCGGAAAACAAACTATTCGCTTTGTTACACATCTTGATTTTACGGATGAGATGCTCGATCAAACCGTGAAAGCTTTGAAGGAGTTGAATTGATCACAAAAATCATTTCCAGAACTCACTGATCAGCATTTCCCTCTTCAGTCTTTTTTCGCGGAAGAAGAACTGGAATAATTCATGAAACCACACTCGTCTTCCTATCCGTGTGTACCAGCGCATCGCGTCACGCAGGCGTGCGTCCCGATGAAAAAATAACTGCATCAACGCGCGCGGACGTGTCTGCATGATCACTTCGATCAGTTTCACGTAAAGGATCACTCGCCACGGCGCGAGATTTTCCGTGGCGAGCACCTGGTGTTTGTAATCCCATTTGCGCTGATCGGTGAGAATGATCTTCTTGTCCTTGATCTGCTCGTAATACGGGGTCCACTTGTGCGGAGTGACGTAAAGCAACTGCACCTGGTCTGGATCGTAGGAAAGCAATTGACGAAGACTGTTATAAAAATCTTTCGTTTTCTCTTCGCCGAATCCAACAACGTACGTCGCCATGGAGAGAATATTGTTTTTGCGCAACAACCGGATCGCTTCTTTGTCTTTTGTAACAGTACCTGCTTTTTTAATTTTTTCCAGCACCACTTCATCGTAATTCTCAATTCCGAGGAGAAAACGTTCGAAGCCTGCCTTTTTATAGAGCGGCAACAGATCGGCATCACGCACAATATTGTCGGCACGTACCGAACCTACAAGAATGAGCGGAAGATTTTCTTCGATCAATGCCTCGAGAAATTCTTTCCACGCTTTTTTATTCGTCGCCGGATTTTCATCGGCGAAATTGATGACCTCAATTCCATACTCACGATGAAGCATGGCGATTTCTTTCGCCAGTAATTTCGGATCGCGGTGCCTCCATTTTTTCCAGAACAGACTCTGTCCGCAATAGCTACACGGATACGGACATCCGCGCGAGAACTGGATGACCACCGCTTTCCGGAATCCCCAGTACGTATAATTGTAATCGCGCATCAATTCCCAACCGACACGATATTTATCGAGGTCTTTGATATTCTCAGCAGGGATCGTCCGGAATGCTTCTCCATATTTGCGCATCGCGATTCCTTTCACTTCATTTACCGGAAGATCGTTGCACAATGCGTGAACAAGATTGACGATCGTTTCTTCTCCTTCGCCACAAACGATGTGATCTATTTGCGGATCATTTTCCAGGATCTCTTTCCAGTGATACGTCGGAAAAACTCCGCCGATGATTACTTTAATTCCCGGAATTTCTTTTTTGATCATGCGCGTTATTTCCGAAATGATCGGTTGAGCAGAAGTGGAACCGGAATGGCCGAGCATGATCGCTTCCGGTTGGTACCGCAAAGTCTCGGCAAGGATCTCTTCAAATCTCATTGGCGCAAAATCCGCATCGAGCAATTTCACTTCATGCCCGTTATCGATGAGCGGTCCGCCAATGGAAAGTAATCCGAGTGGTGGCAAATGTTCTTTCGGCATTCTGCTGACAATGGAAAGATGGGGAGGATTGATGAGCAGTATTCTCATTGCGGGGCTTTTATCGTGCGATTCAAAAGATCGTATTTACATTCTTTTCATTCCTGAAAAACAAAGAGGACAGGATCAAAGCAAGGAGTGAAGAGGAGATCATGCACACCAATAAATTTCCATGGACAAGATTCAGATTACAGCATGCCGTGAAGGTCATTGCCAGTAACACGATCAAAGCTGAGACGCAGAACCAATACCTCAGAATTTTTTTCGGACGCGGTTTCACTTCTTTTACAGGCTGAATCAAGATTGCCATGATTATCACGATCGCACCAACCAATGAAGACAAATACTGCAGCGTTCCGTAATTCGACATGTGATAACCCAGGATCCAGTGCTGCCCACGGAGAAGACCGATGTGCTCAGTGAAAAAACCATGTTTATGTGTGAATCCATCCCAGAGAATGTGAGAACAGATACCGATGACTGCGGAAGCCATGATCTTCAGAATATTTTTCCGAAAATAACTGAGCCAATCGAATCCCAGCCAATCTGAAAAACGATCAAAGAAGAGTTTGGGGGAATTTCGAAGGAGCGGATCGCGGACAACCAAATGAAAGATGAAAGCGAATAAGATCGTAAGCGGCAGATCGAACCAGAAAACTCCCGTAGGCGTGTGGCCGAATTTACAGGCCATTCTCAATCGGAAAAAATATTCGAAGTCAGGAATGATACTTCCGATTGTCAGTGCAGTCAATGAAAAATATTTCCTGTAACGTCCCGCGAACGGGAGCACAGCAGCCGGATGTGAAAAAGTGAAGGGCATAAGCTGAATATTATTTTTGAAAGCTGTTGACTTATGCTACCTGTTTCAGGTCGCGTGATTCACTACGCACAACAGCTCTTTTCACTCGTGCGAAGAACATTCCTATGGAACCACACATGATCACAAATCCGGGAATGAAAATTTTCCATTGAAAAGCTTTCGGAACGTATCCTGCGGCCTCACTGAACAGATCTTTGTTCTGCGAGAGTGTCCACGCTCCTTTGTCGGCGTGATGCTGCGACACGAAGTGAACATAATCGGACATGAACGAATACAGCACAATAGCGCAGCCGATTGTCATTACCAATCTTTCGACGCGCAGCATTCCTTTCTGAGCAACAACCCGATCGCCGAAAATGACAATGAATGAGTAGCAGATCATCAACGAAGAAATGAGTACGGGACAAAGCACCGGCGCTATCCACGGAACCGGAATGAGAAACAACACATCGAATGTCATGAGCGAATGCGGCCATCCGAGAATGACATAGAGGAAAACGTAGTAGAAAATATCCCAGATGGCGAAGCTGAGCACGAAGAATGCGAAGCGTTGTTTCTTTGTTTCACCGGTGAGATTCCCGATGGCGGCAAGCATGATCATCGTCGCCACTTCACGGAAGAATTCGGTGATCGCGATGGTTTTCTCTATTGGCACCAGCGGAAAATCAAATCCGTTCGGGTAATAATGCCAGCGGATGTAAATGACCACTGCACTTTCGAGATAGCCCATCGCAATACTGAAGAGCACGAGCCAGAAGAATTTCCGATGAAGATCTTTTTTGAACATGGTTGATTTTTTTTGAATGATGAGTTATCAGTTTTCAGTTGTCGGTTTTCAGTTGTCGGTTGCCTGTTGTTCTTCAATTCCCAACCACAAAAAGAGCATGTGAAGGAAAGCGATGATGAACCAGAAAAAAATGTAGGAGAATCCGTAAACTGTGTTGGTATTCACGCAATCGCTCGAAAAAAATGGCGCATCAAAGTAGGGGCAACTGAAGGCGAGATAAAAAAATACCGTAGAGTAAATGAAGAATACGGAAAAGTTGAGCAGCACAATTCTCCTTCTCCGGAATTTATGTTCATCCCTCCTTACCCAGCGTATCAATCTCCAGGTGAAAATCACCGGAAGTACCAGGCAGAAGAAAGTGAATATGATAATTGGTATGGCCATGATCATTGTCTTCTAGCGGGATTTATAAATCGATTTCAGTTTTCTTTTATCCCTCCGCAAATTCGCCAGCATCACCATAAACAGAATGACTCCATGAAGTTCTGCTATCATCACTCCCAGCACGATCCAGCCGATCCCGTCGGAATCATCAGTGGATAGATACTGCATCATTCGCTGCTCATGTACTTCGTAGATTATCCAGCTGAGATAAACAACACCAACCAGGATATTCAAAAGCAATATGCCAACTCTCCTTTTCCGGGCCTCTCCTTTTTTCAGCCAGGATCTCAGGTTGACGATCAGCAGAACCGGCAGGATCGCCAGTAAGGCAAGGATCAATATGAGCAGTAGAATTATCATTTTCAAAGTCCTTTGTTATACAAAGTAAAACGACAAAAAAATATCGCTATTACTTCTTTCCTGAATTTTTAATGAGTTTTTCCAGTGTATTGAGATGATCGCTGAATGCTTTTTTTCCGGCAGCTGTTGTGGCGTACGACGTGACCGGTTTACGATTCACGAATTGTTTGATCACGGCGACATAGCCTTCTTTCTCCAATGAAGAGAGATGGCTGGCGAGATTTCCATCCGAAGCCTGGAGCAGTTCTTTCAGACGCGTGAATTCAACCGAATCGTTTACCATAAGGACAGACATAATGCCGAGGCGGATCCTGTTTTCAAAAACTTTATTGAACTTCTGTAAGTAGTCGTTACTCATTCTCCCCTTTCTTCGTATTCACATCGTATTTGAAATACATGAACGCTCCGTAAATGATGTGCAGCACACCGAAACCGATCGCCCAGAAAACCAAACCGGAACCAACGAAAACGAGTGCGATCAACCCGAGCGCGATCTCCATCAACCCGAGATAGCGTATCTCATTCAGCGTGTATTTGCTTCCGTTCAATAATCCGAGTCCGTAAAAGATGAGCGTAGCAGGTGCAACCATCCCGATGACGCCATGCCACAATAATGCGAGACAGAAAATTCCGCCGGCTACGAGCGGTATCATCAGGTTGATGATCATTCTTTTTGCCGTGTGATCCCACAATTTCATATTCGCCTTCTTCGCCTTTTGTTTCGCAAACCACCAGGCGGATAAAAGGGAAAGAAATAAGACCGCCACCGCGATGAGGATCAGGAAACGATACAGCAACGCAACTCCGAGCGCGCTGAAAAACTGAGTGATCAGCGGATCATCTTCACGCACGGTATCCCTGAAATCAAATGGCACATGAAAAAATCCGTCCCGCAGGGCAACCCATCCCAGGAACGCTCCGCCCAATGCAAATATTCCGGCGAAAACTCCCGACAGCCCACTCAGTGAAACAAACCTGGATGAC
>DATJEX010000119.1:0-3716 GCA_035496135.1 Bacteroidia bacterium | reverse complement strand
TTCAGACGTATAAATTTACGGGAATTGTTTGACCTCTGCAATAACGGCTTAATGTCTGATATATTGCGCCAGGTCGTGCGAAAATTGCTGTGAAAAAAGCCAGGATCCGTGGCGGGAAAGATGGTCCAGATCGGTGAAGTTGGACTTGTCGTAACAGGGCGGGGAAAGATGATAGTCGAACGAGTGAAAACCGGCCTCTGTCGAAATGGAATCGAGGTGCGCGATGAGCTCTTTTTCATTGACGATCGACTTCGAAATACGGAAGTAAAGCGGGGAATAAACAAAGATCAACTTTATGTTTTTTGACTTACAGGTCCCGATGATGTTTTCGAGGCATTTCCAGGAAGTGGACTTGAGGGAAATGGTCGTTGACGCGATTGACATCGTGTCGAGATCGCCCACAGCGGGAATCGGAATGGGCGAATAACCATCATGGAAAGTGGTATCGTATTTCGAAGGACGATCGAAGAATCCGCGCAGTGCGTTGTCGAGATATTTTGATCCCATGTAGGGCAAACTGTAGAATGGGACGTATTTGAATCCGGCAAAACGCGGATCGGCAGCTGAGAATTTTTCATACAAGGCGTGATTGGACAGATACGGAAAATACGAGGGAAAATTCGGAATGGAATCGTCGGGCGCATCGAACATGTGATAATCCATATTCAGGATCACATATTTCGGCGGATCACTTTTTTCGAGGTAAGCATCGAGTGCTCCTTCGATGAAAGGCATGGTGGCGCCGAGAATTCCTGCGTTGTAAACGGTGAGATGCGTGGAATCGCTGATGATATCGGGTCGGAAATGTGATTCGGCGCGGGAAGAACCGATGATGAGAATGTCGTAATGATTTTTCTGCAGGAATAATCGGTCGTATTTCTCGAATTGTCCGCGCGTGTTCATGCGTATGCCCATATACTCGAGCGCGCGCACTCCGTAGGCGAGTGCGATGGCTGCAAAGATGTACAGGAGCGACTTTTTCATTTGCTAAAAATGGAAATAGATGAATTCATTCGCGTTGAATTGGCCGATGGCGAAAATGGCGGTGAACAGGAGCACATAGATCCATGGCCGGACCTGCAGCTTGTAAAGCGATCCTGAATTTTCGAAATAGAATTCTTCATGAACTTCTTTCAGGAATAAGAATGCGATCATGACGATGCAGAGCAGCATCGGGAACGTTTCAAACTGCATGGACAGTGCTGCCCACGAAGCCTGGAAATTCCAGTCGCCGGAAAATATTTTTTTGTAAATGAATCCGAGATCGTGAACGGTATTCGCGCGGAAAGCGATCATGATGAGTGAATGCGCGACGATGAGATAGATCCAGGCGGGAAATCGTCTCAATCCTTTCAGCGAAAATTTCATGAACGGAATTTCGAGGAGGTAAATGATGCCGTAGAGCGCACCCCAGATCACAAACGTCCAGTTGGCGCCGTGCCAGAAACCGCTGATGAGAAACGTGAGAAAAATATTCAGGTAATGGCGCGAAGGAGAAACGCGATTTCCCCCAAGCGGAATGTAGAGATAATCGCGGAACCAGCTGGTGACACTGATGTGATTGCGTTTCCAGAATCCGTGAATGGAAATGGAGAGGAGTGGGCGAATGAAATTCGTCACGAGATCGAATCCGAAAAGTTTTGCGGTGCCTTTCGCGATGTCGGAATAACCGGAGAAGTCGCAATAGATCTGTACTGCGAAGAAAAAAGAAACAATGAAAAGCGTGCTTCCGGAATACGCGTGCGGGTTGGTGAAAACAGGAGTGACAATATCATGCAATCGATCGGCAATGACGATCTTTTTGAAGAATCCCCATGTCATCAATCGAACGGCTTCCACCATTCCCGGATGGGAATATTTTTTCTCTTTGCGGAATTGCACACCGAGATCCCCGAATCGCGCGACAGGCCCGGCGACGAGCTGCGGAAAAAATGCAACGAAGCAGGCGAATATTCCCAGATGCTTTTCGGCCGGAATTTTTCCGCGATACACGTCGATCACATAACTCATCGAATGAAAAACGTAGAAGGAAAGTCCGACGGGAATGACGAGCGCTTCGAAGTAATGCGGTTGTGTTCCTTTGACGGAAGAAGAGAGAAATGCGAATGTGTTGTAAGCGAAAGCGGAATATTTGAATGCAGCGAGGACTCCGAGATTACTGAAGATGCTCAATAGCAACCAGGGTTTTCCTTTATGACTATTGTTGCTCTTCAACAGGTCGCCGGATTTTGGGTCACCGGTCACCTGTCGCGGGACACCAGTAGGCAGTAGGGAGTAGGCAGTAAGCAGTTGGGATTTTTCGATCTGTAAACCAACGAACCAATCGATACACGATGTTGCCGCGAGCAGAATTCCGAACCAGGGATTCCAGCTCATGTAGAAATAGTAGCTCGCCGCGAGCAGCAGCAGCCATCTCCATTTATGCGGAAGGAGCCAGTAGAGTAGGAATACTACCGGGAGAAAAATTAAAAAATGGATGGAGTTGAAAAGCACGCAGTACGAATATACGAAGGGTAGCAGGTATCAAGTAGCAGGTATCAAGCCTATAGAAATTACGGTTATTAGTCCTGATACCTGATACTTGCTACCTGATACCTATATTTGGAAAGTGAAACTATTCTCCATTCCGAATCTACTCACCTTAGGAAATCTCCTCTGCGGATGCCTTGCGATCGTTTTTGCATTCGAAGTAAATCTGGTTTGGAGCGCTTATCTCGTAGGAATCGCGTGCGTGTTTGATTTTCTCGACGGATTCGTGGCGCGCGCTTTGAAAATTCATTCTCCGATCGGGAAAGATCTGGATTCACTGGCAGATATGGTGACGTTTGGTGTGGTGCCGGGGGTGGTGATGTTTCAGATTCTGAAATGGTCAATCCCATTGGTTTTCGGGGATGTTGATATCGGATTGCGATTCCTGGTTGATTACGGAGATTTGAATTCAAAATGGAACATTCCGGATCAGGGATCGTGGATGCGATTTATTCCATATCTCGCTTTTTTGTTTCCGATATTCTCAGCTCTGCGGCTCGCTAAATTCAATAACGATTCAAGACAGAGCGACTCCTTTATTGGTGTTCCTACTCCGGCGAACTCGATCTTTATCTGTTCGATCCCGCTTATTCTGCATTTCAATCACGCGCACATGTCGGTAATGAGTGGAATGCAATTTGCTTCGAATAGTTCGGATCTGAATTATTACGAGGCCAATGGGGTACAACAATTCATGATGAACTGGACCACAGATATTTTTGGTTCGTGGAAAATACTCACAGGGATTGTTTTTCTGTTTTCCTTCCTTCTCATCTCCGAGATCCCGCTCTTCGCGCTCAAGTTCAAAAAATTCGGCTGGAAGGGAAATGAGATCAGGTATGTTTTTCTGGCG
Organism: Bacteroidia bacterium; assembly: GCA_035496135.1. Classification (GTDB taxonomy): domain Bacteria; phylum Bacteroidota; class Bacteroidia; order Palsa-965; family Palsa-965. The sequence continues at coordinate 334 of DATJEX010000119.1, read as the reverse complement.
TTGTGCCTGATGATGATCGTGCTGCTGAAATTCATTGCGATGCCACTCATTATTGTGTTATACATCTTGATGTCGGTGGTGAATAATATGATCAGGAGTAATTCTTCGAACGGGTGAAGGTGAAAGTGAAAGTGAATGTGAATGTGAATGTGAAAGGGAGAAGGGAATGTGAAGGGGAACTTCGGACCAGATTTTTTACATAAAGTCCTACAGGGTGACATTTTGCGGGGTGAATGTGCGGGCAAAGTGATTTTGAAGTGATGCACGATTTTCCTAGCCCAGACAGAAGCGCTTCCGCCGCGGCGGATAGCGATGGCGGGACAGGTGGTTGATA
>DATJEX010000118.1:0-5191 GCA_035496135.1 Bacteroidia bacterium | reverse complement strand
AAGCGGAGAATTATCAGAACATCGTGCTCTCAATGAAAGCGAGTAACGCGCAGGTGATGGTGCAAGCCTATCGTTTGCTCGTGCAGCACATGAAGCAGGCAGGAATGAATTATCCATTGCATCTTGGCGTGACCGAAGCCGGTGACGGAGAAGACGGAAGAATAAAATCGGCAGCGGGGATCGGAACTTTGCTCGAAGACGGATTGGGTGACACCGTCCGTGTTTCATTGACAGAAGATCCTGAATTTGAAATTCCCGTAGCGAAAATGCTGGTGGATCGATACACTGGAAGAGGAAAATCGCATGGCATTCCGATGCTGAAGGAACTGGACGGAAAAATCATTCTCCCTTATTCTCCTTACGAACACGAGCGCAGGAAAACGAGAACGGTGCTGAATATCGGTGGCCACAATCCGCCGCGCGTCATTGCGAATTATCTCGGAAAAGAGATCACACCGGCGAATCTTTTCGCTGTTGGTTATCAATATTCCGTTCCGCTCGACAAATGGAACATCACCGATCTCGCCTGCGATTATGTTTTTGTGAAAGACGGTTCGGCGAGTTTTGAAATTCCAGGAACGCTCGGCATCATCACCAATTATTCCAACTGGAAAACACTTTCAGATCGCACCCGTCATTATCCATTGTTCAACGGCGAAGAATATTTTTCCGCTGATAAAAGATCTCCCGAAGCGAATTTCATCGTAGCCGACAGCAACATCGCACAGAAAGAATTCATTGATAAAATAAAATCAGATAAAACAGCCGTGCTCATCCTGCGCGCTACCTGCGATCACGCGATGGCGGAGATCCGCCGTGTGTTCATCTCGCTCATGGAAAATGATTGCGATGTTCCGGTGATCATTGACAGAAATCTCGGAAATGTAGGAGAAGATAAATTCCGTTTGTACGCAGCAACAGATTGCGGCGGATTATTACTCGACGGATTCGGTGACGGAATAATTCTTTTCGAAGCGGCACCAGGAGAAAAAGGTGTGAGTCCGACAGTGATCAATTCCACCGCATTCGGAATTTTGCAGGCGACACGCACGCGCATTTCAAAAACAGAATACATTTCCTGCCCGTCCTGCGGAAGAACATTATTCGATCTGCAGGAAACAACGAATAAGATCCGCCAGCGCACTTCTCATCTGAAAGGCGTGAAGATCGGGATCATGGGTTGCATCGTGAATGGACCGGGAGAAATGGCGGATGCCGATTATGGTTATGTGGGAACGGGTCCGGGAAAAATAACGTTATACAAAGGCAAAGAAGTTGTGAAGAAGAATGTGCCGGAAGCAGACGCGGTAGATGCGCTCATCGATCTGATCCGTCAGAATGGCGATTGGGTAGAGGTGAAAGAAGCTGTTCATTAACAGGTCGTAATGCGCTGGAACCCGCGTCGTTGCTGGGTTTTAGCCAAGTAATCAACATTTCATTCTTAACAAAAGCAGGGTGATTTTCTTTATCCGATCGGGCTTGCGGAATACTTTTGCCATTGCCCGCCCGGATGACTTCGGTTGGACGGGAAAAAACAACTAACGGATGAAGAAGTTTCTACTATCACTTTTGATCGCTTGTCCCCTGCTGATGAACGCAGGAAACGTTGGATTCGTAAGTGCTGTCATTCCTGCATACATACAGGGAACGGGCACTGCAACGAACAACAATCGTGTTCCTTTCTGGTTCTGGGGTGACATTGGCGGACTCGGGCCAAACAGGACGTACCATTATTACACCGTCATGGATACTGCCACAGGTCTCAACACTAATGGAGCTGGTAATCCTTACCTGGTGAATGAAAACACGCGTACGATCCGCCGTATCACCAACACTTCCCTGTCTTCCAACAGCGGATATGATTCCCTTACCACCGATGCGAATGGAAGAATGCACGGATGGTTTGGCGTCGAACCGACAGCGAACCTTAGATTCACACCGGGCAATACGATCTATGTCAAGATCATTCTCAATGACGGCATTGGCGGAACCACGGCGAACCAGTTCATCACCGGAGCTTCATACCCGATAACCGTGATCGGTTTCGGAACAACTTCCATGAGTGCAACACAGGGATCCGCGCTCTGGGATTCGCTCGATGCAACACCGAAGAATTTTATCTGCGCTTATGATAATGTTACTGCAACGGGCCGGCCGATCGGTATCGGTATCGTGGAGAATGATTCCATGTATCTGCGTCCGATCCTGAGTATCGCCGCGTTCTACCGCAACCGTGTTGATTCACTGAATTTCCATTGGGGGATCATCGTTCCGAACAATCTTCCGAATGGAATTCGTGCGCTGGAAGAACGAAAATTCATGGACGGATCTCCGGTGGACACTGCAACGGACAGCGACGGCATCTGGTGCTGGGGAACGAATACGGTGAATATGTCGACAGGAAATGTACCAACGTATTTGAATTCAACTTACGTTCTTTCCGGAACATACGTCATTCCGGATACAACATGGACCGGATTCCCGACGGCGTTCACAGCGAATTACACTTCACCGAATGCGACTTACTCCTGGGATTATGGTGATGCTTCCAATGGAAGCGGGCCAAACACTTCGCATACCTACAACACGAATGGCGTGTACAACGCACAATTGATCGTGAGCACGGGCGGATGCGCGGATACGATCAATCAAACGGTGGTAGTGATGCTCACGACAGGAATGATCTCCACGATGCCGCTTTCCATTCAGGTGAAACCGAATCCGACAAACGGCGAACTGCTCATCACCACCAAAGACAACAATGAAAAAACAGTGACGGTGATGAATACACTCGGGGAAACGATCAGCACGCAAATTCTAACCGGCAACACGGTTCTGATCGACCTCGCCGGAAATGCGAAAGGAATTTACCTCGTACGAGTGCAGGATAATGTGACCGGGCGCGTGGGGACAAAGAGAATAGTTTTGCAATAGCCAACCCATGGTTGAAAAGCAGGAGGCCATCTCTCAGTAAGGGATGGTCTCTTTGCATCCACCCACATGCCGGGGCGCAGGGAGAATTACGGATTGTACGGATATGCGGATTACATATCGGACGAACAGTGATCACTTATTCCCGAACTCATTAGCAAGAATTGGCACAACAAAGCGTAGCTATAATGCTTATTTTTGCTCTCCTCAAAACATCAGTAAAATCTGTAATCCGTATATCCGTACCATCTGTAATCCTTCCCCGTGATAAAAGTTGTTTTATTTTTCCTCTCTCTTTCCATCCTGATCGTTCTTCATGAATTCGGGCATTTCATCACCGCGCGCCTGTTCAAGATGCGCGTGAAAAAATTCTATCTCTTCTTCGATTTTCTTTTCCCGCTGTCGAATGTGTTCAACTTCGCGCTCTTCAAGAAGAAGGTCGGGAATACAGAATATGGCATCGGTTGGTTTCCTTTCGGCGGATACGTTGACATTCACGGGATGCAGGCCGAAGAGAATGCCGATCCGAATGAAAAACCAGCGCACGATGAATTCCGTGCTAAAAAACCATGGCAGCGATTGATCGTTCTCGCGGGCGGTATCTCTGTAAATTATTTACTCGCCATTGTCATTTTCAGCATGCTCGTGTGGAAGAACGGCATCGAACACCTGCCTGCGGCCAATGCGAAATACGGTGTGTACTGCGATTCCGTTCTTCTTGATCATGGAATGCAGCATGGCGACCGGATCGTTTCCATTGACGGAAAACCACTTGAATATCTCGACCTCGCATCGAAACAGATCCTGCTCGACGCGTCGACGACGATCGAAGTGGAGCGCAACGGACAGATGAAGACGATTACGCTTCCGGCGAAATTTGCGGAAGGTGTGATCGACAAGGATGTGAAGATGCTGATGATTGAAAGAGTTCCATTCGTGGTCGACAGTATTCCTGATAATTCTGTTGCGGCCAAAGCCGGAATGATGAAAGGAGACAGTATTGTCGCTGTAGGCAATGATTCAACTTCTGCTTATTACCAGGAATGTGCGGCTGTCTTCGCACAGAATATCAATAAAAAAGTTTCTGTGGTCGTGATGAGAAAAGGCCAGCTTGTTCCATTATCCCTTCCCATTGATAAAGATGGCAAGATCGGCGTGTACGCTAAGACACCGAACAAATTCCTGAAGTACCAGACGGAAGAATTCGGATTCTTCGCTTCGTGGGGAGAAGGATTCCTGGTGACATGGGACAAGATGAAAAGTTATGTGAAGCAATTGAAATTCCTTTTTACCAAAGCAGGCGCAAGAAAAATTTCCGGATTTGCGGGGATCGCCAATCTCTTTCCTTCCGAATGGGACTGGACCGCGTTCTGGAGCCTTACCGCTTTCATTTCAGTCGTGCTGGCATTCATGAACCTGCTTCCTATTCCCGCACTCGACGGCGGATACATTCTGTTCGTCTTGTGGGAAATGGTCACGGGCAAAAAAGTGAGCGACAAATTCATGAACCGTGCGCTTTCCATCGGCATGTACATCATTCTCGGATTGCTCATTTACGCCAATGGAAATGACATTTTACGGGCGTTCAAGCACTGATGAGGCGTTAATTGACACTTTTTATCAAAATTCCCCGTTTGAAAACTGGTTTCCGGGGCGATTAACCGGCAATTTTAATCCTTGCAAATTCGTTTGAGTCTTAATGGCATCCATCTTGTATAGTTTCAATCGTATGAATTCATCCGCGACAAAAGTCAGTTTTTCCAACGTTAGTTCGGTCACCGGTCACCGGTCGCCGGTCGCCTGGTTCTTGCTGTTCATTTTGTGCAGCCCATTGTTTTTGCATTCACAAACGACCACGCGTAACGACGGAACTTCGACCACAACAACTACTACAACCACGGCTACTTCAACGAAAACGAAAGTGCTGATCATTCCGTGGGAGCCGCGCATGTTCAATTGCAGTTCCGATATCTCGCGTGCGATCGCCAATGAAACAGGGCAGAAATACGATCAGATGGAAGAAGCATTGCGCAAAGGGCTCGTGGATGAACTGAAACATGCATTCGGTTCCACCTGCACGGTCACATCGCTGATCGACGACACGGCGAAGATGAAAGATGATCTGAAGTACGTGTACACCTGCACGAGCATGTCGTACACGCCCACGACTTTTCCGCTCAACCCGACCAAAGCCGATTCAGCAAAATTGAAAACGGCAAGCGGTGTGAACAACGGGCAGGTACAGACGGATGATGCCGAC
>DATJEX010000117.1:0-2701 GCA_035496135.1 Bacteroidia bacterium | reverse complement strand
TGTGTATCAACATTGTCATCTTCATCATGTGCCTCAAGGGTGTGATGGAAAGAAGAGGACACTATGAGATGGTTGAAAAAGTAGGATTGTACTGGCACTTTGTCGATCTCGTGTGGGTATTCGTATTCACGTTCTTCTACCTGCTCTAATCCGTATTCAAAAACAAACACATAAAAAGAAAAAGTTATGTCTGAATTTCATGATCCATTTCCGAATTATGAGATGCTCGCTCATCACGACGAAGAGTCGGGAAAAAAGATCCGCCGCAAACTGTGGAACGTTTTCTGGCTGCTGCTCATCGTAACGCTTGTTGAAGTGTTCGTGGGAGTGAAAGCGGGCGATTGGGAACTCCCGAAACTGTTCCTGAAATTCTTCTTCATCGGATTCACCATTGTAAAGGCGTTCTATATCGTTTATGTTTTCATGCACCTCGGTGATGAAGAACGTACAGCGAAATGGTTCATCATCGCTCCGTTCACCGGATTCATTCTTTATCTCATTGTCATGCTGGTAATGGGCGAAGGAAACTACAGCAAAATGCATAAGCTGGATCCTCCGGCTGCGCAAACGGAAGAAGCGGGCGGAACGAAATAAGAATGAAATCAAAGATTATTCTTCTCAGCGTTCTCATTCTACCAACCCTTATCTACATCTATTTCGCGCTCGGAGTGCCCAAAGCATTCCGGGCGCCTTGTTTTGGACCGCGCCATGCGATCGAAGTGACGGACAAGAACGGGAATCCGAAAACGGATACCGCATACTTCACCATCACACCTTTCAAATGCAGGACGGTTTCCAATGCTGCCTTCGACAGTCACCAGCTCGATGGAAATCTGTACGCTGCTATTTTCGCTTCTCCCGATTCTGTTCTCGACGTCATCCATTACCTGGCGGAAGACCTGAAGATGAATCGTGAAAAATACAACTACGCGCGTTTTGCTTTCTTCTGTCCTGTTGATTCCAACACCGTCACACTTCCGGATTACGCGAAAGATCTGAACCTGGGGAAAGACACGGCGTTCATGCTGTACATGGATCGCGCGATGTTCGATTCACTGCATGATAAATATTATTTCACTCCCGATCCTGCAAGGAAAAAAGATCCGTGGGGATCGAGATACGACGCGGTGCTCATCGACCGGTTGGGAAGAATAAGAGGCTATTATAATATCCGTTCGGTCTCCGAATTAAAAAAATTGCGGGAAGACATTCCGTTCATTCACCAGTATGATGAAGCGGCCGAAACGATCGAATCGTCCACGATCAAACAGGAACGAAAATGAGAGCTGTTGCTTTTCTTTCATTACTTTTTTTTGTCTCGTGTAATCCGAATTCATCCACGACTCCTTCCGGCGATTCCGTGAATTACACGAGTGGCATCACGCGGTTGATGCTCTATTATCCGCTTGATTCCACCGGTGCCAATGGGGAGAAACTCTATCGCACGATCCCCGATGTGGAACTCACCGCACAGAATGGAAAACCCTTTCACACGAATTCCGTGAAAGGAAAGATCGTGGTCACCGATTTTTTCTTCGCGAGTTGCCAGGGCCCCTGTCCGCGCATGACGAATCAATTGACACGCGTGCAACAGGCGCTGCGTGGCGACACGAATTTCCGGATCGTTTCTTACACAGTGGATCCGGCGCGCGACACGGCGAACGCACTCAATGAATATGCACTCCGTTTCAAAGCGGATACTGCGCAATGGAAATTCATTACCGGCGACAAGAAAAAACTGTACGATCTTGCCCGCTATTCCTATTTCCTTCCTGTAGATTCAGGCGACGGTGGCCCGGAAGATTTCATTCACAGCGACCAGGTGATCCTGCTTGACCGCGACACGCACATTCGCGGCTATTATTCCGGAACAGATTCTGCTGCTATCGACAGCCTGATCGTGGATATCAAAACCTTATTGAAGCAGCGTTGAGTACTTTTGTACGAACTACGAAACTGGCGAATACACGTAATACTTATTCGCCAATGAATCGAACCGGGCCATCCGTACCTGTTCGTGTTTCTATAATTAGTGCATTCGCAGTTGGCGTATTCGCCCATTTCGTAGTTCGTACAAAAGAAAAACAAAAGTATTATGTCAGATAAATCAGTTTTCCGGATCGTAATGACCGTTTCCATCGTGGTATTCGCCGCGGTGGTATTGCTCAATAAAAAGATCCTTCCGGTTCCTGAAACCATCCCGTCATTCGTTTATCATTTGCCATTGTTGCATGCCATCATCAACGGAACCTGCAGTGTATTGCTCATCGCTTCACTGATCGCGATCAAAAAGAAAAAGATCATCATTCACAAGCGCATCAACATCACCGCTTTTTTGCTTTCTTCCCTATTCCTCGTTTCTTACGTCACGTATCACTGGCTCGCGAAAGAGACCAGTTTTCCGAAAGACAATTCACTTCGCCCGGTTTATCTCACCATCCTCATCGCGCATATTCTCCTTGCAGGAATTGTATTGCCGCTCATCCTCATGTCGTTCTGGTACGGATTGAAGAACGATGTGAAAAAACATAAACGACTGGTGCGATGGACCTACCCGATCTGGCTTTACGTGACTGTTTCAGGAGTGGTGGTTTACCTGATGATCTCTCCGTACTATCAATTCCCGGTGTAGGGAGAATTACGGGTAATACAGATATACGGATTACATATCATACGTAAAATCAGTAATCCGTATATCTGT
>DATJEX010000116.1:0-21625 GCA_035496135.1 Bacteroidia bacterium | reverse complement strand
CTGCATTCATCGCCATTTCGCGGATCGCGGTCTTGCGGAATTTTCCCAATGGAAAAATTGTGCGTTGCAGGCTTTCCTGCGACAATCCCCACAACACATACGACTGATCTTTCGTTTCATCAAGTCCTTTCGAAATGACGTAACGGCCCGCCCCTTTGGGGTCATTTTCCTTCCGCACACTCGCGTAATGCCCGGTCGCGATGAATTCGCAATCGAGCTGATTGGCACGTTTCAACAGCGCTTCCCATTTGATGTGTGTATTGCACAACACGCAGGGATTCGGTGTGCGTCCGGCGAGATATTCTTCCACGAAATTATTGATGATGTGTTCACCGAATTCTCCGCGTATATCGAGAATGTAATGCGGGAAACCGAGGTTCACCGCGAGTGAACGCGCGTCATTGATGGAATCGAGCGAACAGCAGCCGGTCTCTTTTCTCGATCCGCCCGCCGAAGCATAATCCCACGTTTTCATCGTGATGCCGATGACCTCATACCCTTCTTCATGCAGCATGAGCGCCGTCACCGAACTATCGATTCCGCCGCTCATTGCTACAAGAACTTTTCCTTTTTTACTCACGTTTTATTGTCCTCCGTTCGGATTTTGTCCATTGAAATTTCCCTGTTGCGGATCATCCACCTGCTGACTGAATTTATCTTTCGGGATCACCACAGCCTGTGATTTGAGCACGCCATTCTCCCACGTTTCCGTTCCTTTCACTTCATATTTACCATTCGTATCATTGATCCAGTAGTATGTCCATTTTCCATTCTTCACCGAGTTGTGATACGCTCCGAGAATATTGATCGTTCCGTCATCGAAATACCAGGTAGCGGTTCCTTCGAGATTTCCGTGCAGGTAATTCGCGACTTCTTTTTTCTTTCCGTCGAGATAATATTCCGCGTAAGCTCCTTCTTCTTTTCCATTCACAAACGTGGTCACACTCGCGATGGTATCCGTTCCCGGAAAATAAGTGGTCGACTTGCCATCCTTCACTCCGGCTTTGTAACTCTCCACCGAAAGTTTCAGTCCATCATCGGTATAGAAATTCCAAACGGAATCTTTCAGCTGATTGACATACTTTCCTTTTGCGATCACTTTTCCTGTCACCGAATACATTTTGCAGTAAGCGGTCGTTCCGCCTTTTCCGAAATCAAGTTCAGACATGATCCTTCCGTCGGTGTCAAAGTATTTGAACACACCGATCGGTTTGTTGTCCTTGAATTGTCCAACATAAACAACCGTACCAGCCGTATCCAGTTTTTTCCACGCACCTTGCTTCTTTCCGGAAGCATCCGTCAAATTCGGATAGTCGCCGGTTGGAACCTGTGCATGAACGAGCCCGGAAGCAAGCAGAACGAACAGGAACCTAAGGCCTGTCAGGAGATTGATTTTCAATGATTTCATAGAATACAAATTTAGGAAGATTATACCTCTTTTACTATAGGCAAATAGCTTGCCATTGGTGTTCTGATACATAAGGCATTAGCTAGAAAAAAGTAACGGCATTGAGCAATAATTATTATCAACGGCAGTTAAAGTGCTATTCAATTCTGTAATCTTGCATCATGTCAGGATTGGTCACGATAGGAAGATTTCATCATACGAATCCTCATGTTCTTGAGCTCCGATCAAGCCTTGAGGCAGAAGGAATAGTAGTAATCGAACAGACCCATTATTCGGCAAGGGGCGGCGGCAATACCAGCATTGAACTTCTTATCTCCTCCGAACAATTGGAAAAAGCAAAGCCGATCCTTCAGAAAAGCGGTTATTACAAAGAGCGTTCGCCTGAGATCTTCGAATCGGTAAACAACAGGTTAAAACAGTTCAGCCTTCTCTCCGGGTTCTCTGACAATGTCCGTTTATTGCTCGTTTTGCTTTTTGCAGGAATGATGTTCACGCTTCTTATTTTGATCTTTTTCCACAAACAAATAGTTTAGCCTTCGCATGTCACTGCAATTTGTAACTGTAGCTACTTTCAATTCGGTGAATGAAACGATCATCCCCAAAGCGAGACTGGAATCAGAAGGCATCATCTGCTTTGTGCGCGATGAATACTCGATGTACCTCCAGCCATTTTTTTCCATGTCAACACCAGGAATAAAACTGGAAGTCGGTTCGGACGATGAAGCAGATGCGATCGATATTCTGAAACAAGCAGGATACCTTTAGCCAGTTGTCAGACTGAGTAGCCCCGAGCCCTCGGGGCGTATCGAAGGCTGACAACTGAATCAGCTTTCATATTTCCGGATGTAACCATCTGCCGATATCGGGCCGGAACCGATCACGAAGAAAAGAAGGAGTCCGGCGAGACAGACAAGCGACAACCAGAATTCAGAATACACGTCGAACATTCCGGTATGTTGCCCGTTCAGGATCACCGCGCCTACGAGAACCGGTATCTGTACCAATGCTGCCCAGCGTGTGATGAGCCCGATCGCGAGCGCGAGTCCGCCTGCGAAATGCGCGAGCGGAATGTACGTGTTCAGGAACATTGTCACGAGCGACAGATCCATTCCGCGGAAAATATGCCGGAGATCCTCTCCATCGCGGACAAAAACAATTCCTTTATAGAAAAGAAAACTTCCGAGAACGATCCGGAAGACGTCGAGCCAGGCGGGATGATGCCTGTCGCCCCAACTGGTGAATTTTGCGATTGCATTCATGGTGTAAGTCCTTTCTTTTTAGAATGTGGTTGATCGAGAGCATACATAAATTTATTCCGCTTTCCCATGGCAATCAATTCCGCACACATGAGAAGAGACATTGTGACGATGAAATACTTTCCGTAAATTGTATAATTGTTCAGGTTCGAATGTCTACGATCAGGAAATGTCCGGAATGTGAAGTTGCATTCGAATGCTGCAATACCGAACGCGGCTGCTGGTGCGAGGAATTGCCCAACCTCATTCCATTGACAGAAAACGCGGAATGTCTTTGCAAAAATTGCCTGGAGAAAAAGATCGACGGAGTGATGAGAGATAAGCGATGAGTTATAAGGAACTGCCATGCATCACATAAAAACAACAGCTCGCCGTCGGTGATGAAAAATAACCACCGGGGCACGGAGACACGGAGCTTGCACGGAGATTTTTTGGATTCCTGGTGACTGGTGACCAAAAGGCCGGCGACTGCTTTCCGCCTTATCGCCTGAAATTTTTCTCGCAGATTACGCGAAGATCGCAGAGTAAAAACTGTTTTCCGCTTACTGCTTACTGCCTTCTGCCTACTTCTTTTTCTATGAGATAATGATTCCTGTCCACCGAATTTCTCGCGATGAGTTCCGCTAAGAATCCTGCAAGGAATAATTGTGTTCCGAGGATCATCGCCACGAGTGCGATGTAGAACCATGCACTTTCGGTGACACGCGGTGCGACTGCATGATTGTGATACACGATCCAGAGTTTATCGATACCGAGATAAGCGGCGGCGAAAAATCCGACCATGAACATCAGCGTTCCGATCAACCCGAAAATGTGCATCGGGCGTTTGCCGAATTTCGTGACGAATGAAATGGAAATGAGATCAAGGAATCCGTTCACGAATCGTTCGATGCCGAATTTGCTCACGCCGTATTTTCTCGCCTGGTGCGCCACAGCCTTCTCTCCTATTTTCGAAAATCCGGCGCGCTTCGCGATCACCGGAATGTAGCGGTGCATCTCGCCGTACACTTCAATGCTTTTCACGACATCACTACGGTAAGCTTTCAGCCCGCAATTGAAATCGTGAAGTTGAATGCCCGACATTCTTCTCGTCGCCGCGTTGAATAATTTTGTCGGAATGGTTTTGGTGATCGGATCGTACCGTTTCGATTTCCATCCGGAGACCAGGTCGAATCCGTCCTTGGTGATCATCTTATACAATTCCGGAATTTCATCCGGCGAATCCTGCAGATCGGCATCCATGGTAATGACCACATCGCCTTTCGTCGCTTCGAATCCGACATTCAGCCCCGCCGATTTTCCATAGTTCCTTCTGAATTTTATTCCCACCACATTTGGATTCTTCTGCTGAAGATCCTCGATCACTTTCCACGACTTGTCCTTGCTTCCGTCATCCACAAAAATAATTTCATAGGAAAAATTATTCGCGCTCATCACGCGCACGATCCAGTCGTGAAGTTCGGGAAGCGATTCTTCCTCGTTGAATAAAGGGATGACGACGGAAATATCCATTAAACGGTGCCGGAGGTTGAATCGAATGTATCGAGCGAAGGATCATCCTTTTTGAGGATGGCTGCGAGAATGAGATTGATGATGGTCAGCAAAAACATATTTCCTATGAGTGCGAAAAGAGCAATGGCCCCACCCGTCGTGAACTTCTTCGCCATGTCAAGACTCTGTTTGATCTGGTCATCGCTCATTCCGTATTTTTCTTTCATGATCACTGCCTGCTTTCCCATTTCGACCGCCTGCAGCTTCAGGATCTCGTCATGCGCTATGTATTCAAAGAAAATGAATGCCCAAACAGACATGAACACAGAGAAAACCAGCGCACCATATGTCGCATGGCCTAACGCCTTTCCGTACGTGATGAACCCGTTGTAATTTGTGTTTTTCCACGCGTTCACCGCCATCACCATCATCACGATAAATGCCACGTAAGAAAGATAATTGAGCCAGGATTGAAAAAGTCCGGCGTAATAACAGCCGAGTGAAACGGCGATACTGATGATGCAGGCAGCAAATGCGTACATCGAAGCGTTCTGTAGACTTTTCATGGGCGGAGATTTATCGGACAAATATAGCTTATTCAATATTCCGGATTCCAGATTCAGAATTGCCTCTATTGGCAATGGCGCACAAACACGTTAATAATTCCAAATTTTACCAATGAAAATCTGAAAAACGTGTCGTTCCGGAGCCCTGTTCGATTTTCCGCAGATTTTGAATCCTGAATGCAGAATTTTGAATTACATTTGCAGTGGGTAAGTCTTATACGACCAGCTCCTGCTGAACTCCCCCAGGACCGGAAGGTAGCAAGGGTAGGCGGTTGTAGCGGTGCGATATAAGTAGCTTACCCATTTTTTATGCCTGCGCGCGTGCCCTCACGCAGGGAACGAATTACAAATCATACGGATATGCGAATTACAGATCGTTCTGACATCTTCGACTTACACTCTGCACGCGTGCCCTCACGCGGGGAACGAATTACGAATCGCGCGAATATGCATATCTGGATTAGGTAGGATTCGTAATTGGTATATTAGCGCGATTAGTAATTAGTTCCCTTCTTTTGATTCCGCCACTTCATCTTTATTCAGACCGGATCGTCATTCGCCCATACGTGTTGTCGGATGCGCCTGCTTTGTATGCGCTCGTGAAGAAGAACAGGGAATTACTGGCCGATTATTTTCCAATGACGGTGGAACAGAATATCTCGGTAAATGCGAAACGGCTTTACATCATGGAAAAGAACCGCGAGCGGAAGAATGGAAAGAATCTTTTCGCGGGAATTTTTCTCAAGGCAAAAAATCAGCTCATCGGGCAGATCTGCGCGAAGGACCTGAACTGGAGAGTTCCGAAATGCGAAATGGGATATTTCCTCGACAGCGATCAATTCGGAAAAGGTATCGGGACTGAAGCGGTGACCATGTTCACGCAATACTGTTTCACCGAAATGAAAATGGCGAAGATCCTGCTGCGCATTGAGCCGAAGAATGCTGCTTCAAAAGCGTTAGCAAAGAAATGCGGATTCCAGATGATCGGCATTTCGAGAAATGATTTCAGGGGAACGGAAGGGCGATTGATGGACTGCGAACTGTGGGAGAAAGTTAAAGTAACCGAGTAGTGTGTTTTCTACTGTACGAAGTACGAAATTCACGAAGTACGAAAAATACCAATTGAGGAGGCAAGGATATTTCGTACTTCGTAAGCTTTGCGCTTACGTACTTCGTACTTCGTGAATTTCGTACTTCGTACAGTAGCCGAAAGCTGTCTTTTCCTATTGAAATTTCTCCAGTACATTTGAATTGATGTTAACCCGTTTCTATTCTGCATTCTTAATTCTCCTTCTCACTTGTGCGTTTGCGATTGCACAGAATCCAACTGTAGGATTGATCCAGCACTCCGGCGGAGAAGATAATGGCTACGTTTTATTCGCACCTGTTTCCGATTCCACGACTTATCTCATCGACAAATGCGGCAAACTCGTTCACACCTGGTCGAGCACGTATCGCCCGGGACAAGCGGTTTATCTTTTACCGAATGGAACATTGCTGCGAACCGGAAATCTGAATAATTCAAATTTTGTTTCCGGCGGAACGGGCGGAGAGATCGAGGAGCTCGATTGGAACAGCAATGTGCTTTGGAGTTATGCCGTTTCCGATACGGGACAATGCCAGCATCATGATGTGCGCGCTTTGCCCAATGGAAATATTCTCGTGATCGCGTGGGAAAAACATACGCAGGCCGAAGCGATCGCTGCAGGAAGGAATCCGAATTTTCTCGGCAGCAGTTTGTGGGGAGAAGAAATTCTCGAGCTGCAACCAGTGGGAAATAATTCGGCGAATATTGTATGGCAATGGCATTTGTGGGACCATTTAGTACAGCATTACGACAGTACCAAAGCGAATTATGGAATCATCGCGAACAATCCGCAATTGGTGAACCTGAATTATTCCGCATCGAACGCAGCCGACTGGGTGCATTTCAATTCCATTGATTACAATCCAGCACTTGACCAGATCCTTGTGAGTTCGCATTCCTTCAGCGAGATCTGGGTGATCGATCACAGCACCACAACTTCAGAAGCAAGCGGACACACGGGTGGAAATTCCGGAAAAGGCGGCGACCTGCTCTGGCGCTGGGGAAATCCTGGGGCTTACAATCACGGCAATGCAACGAACAAAAAATTATTCGGTCAGCACAACGCGCACTGGATCGAACCTGGTTTGCCGAATGAAAATGATATTATGGTTTTCAATAATGGACTGAATCGTCCGGCCGGAAATTACTCAACCGTCGACATTATCATTCCACCTGTTGATTCATCCGGAAATTACACTTCTACTCTCCCCTATTTACCACTCGCACAATCGTGGATCTATTCGGATAGTGTGCCGACAAATTTTTACGCGTGGAATATTTCAGGCGCACAGCAACTGGCGAACGGAGATGTTTTGATCTGCAACGGGCCCGATGGAACTTTTTTCGAGATCGACAGCACGATGCACACGGTTTGGAAATACATCAATCCTGTTTCCGCAACGGGAATCACTTCGCAGGGAAATGCACCGGGATCGAATATTGTTTTCCGGAGTCCATTTTATTATTCATCTTATTCCGGTTTCAATTCGCAAACACTTGTTTCAGGTCAGCCGATCGAATTGAATCCTTATCCGTATACGTGCGATCTGAATCTCGCGGGGATTTCTGTGCAGGAAGTTGAGAATGGGATTTCTGTTTACCCGAATCCGGCGAACGCAGCGTTTCAAATTTCATCCGGAGTTTTTCTCATCAAGGAAGTTGACATGTTCGATCTAAGCGGAAGATTGATCAAACAAATGAAGACTGAATCAAACTCAATTGAAATTTCTGTCAGCGAATGTCCATCCGGAATTTACTTCCTGGACATCATCCTTTCCAATGGGAACATCGAAAAAAGGAAGATCTCGGTGCTGCAGTGAGCAAAAACATCGTGTTACTAACATCCTTTCGTAACTTTTAGTCAAGTTTTCGTAATTCGTACTCACCCCTTGGTTAATTTTGTAGTGGAAAACCAACCTCTCTTATGAAATTCTTCATCGACACAGCAGATCTCGCACAGATCAAAGAAGCACAGGACCTCGGAGTCCTTGACGGCGTTACTACCAATCCTTCGCTCATGGCCAAAGTCGGCATTTCGGGAGAAGCGGCAGTGATGAAACATTACGTCGACATCTGCAATATCGTGACCGGTGATGTAAGCGCCGAAGTGATCTCGACCGATTTCGCCGGCATCATCAAAGAAGGTGAAAAACTCGCCGCTCTGCACAAGCAGATCGTGGTGAAAGTTCCGATGATCGCTGAAGGCGTGAAAGCCATTAAATATTTTTCTTCGAAAGGGATCCGTACCAATTGCACACTCATCTTCTCGGCCGGACAAGCGCTTCTCGCCGCAAAAGCAGGCGCGGCATATGTTTCTCCGTTCATCGGCCGTCTCGATGATGTTTCAAACGACGGATTGCATCTCATTCACGAGATCAAAACGATCTACATGAATTACGGATTCAAAACGCAGATCCTCGCCGCGAGTGTTCGTCACCCGATGCACATCATCAACTGCGCGAAGATCGGAGCCGATGTAGCGACCTGTCCGCTGAGTGCGATCACCGCATTGCTCAAACATCCGCTGACGGATAACGGCCTCGCGCAATTCCTGGCAGACGCGAAGAAATTTGCCTGATAAGAAATCAAAATCCTGGATGTATTAATTTTTCAGGAGAAGCAGATCCGTTTTGTATGGAAGACCTTGGTCAATTCCTTTACAACAATAACCGTGAACTGTTTTTGTGGATAGGAGGGCTTTCATGTACGTTACTTTTCGCAGGAAAATTTCCAATCGCAAGAACAGGCATGGTCATTCTCTATTTCATCTGCCTGTTACTGATCTTCACCTACATCTTCATTGAATTTGACGACCTCTCGACGGATCATCCTTCCTGGCTTTATCTTGCCTTGCTTATTCTTCCTGTATTCATTGTCTTTGCTCAATTAAAATTATCAGGTAACGCAGGACAGCGAAAACGAACTGTTCTTTACGGAATATTTACCGGGATGTGCAGTGCTGTCATTACTACCCGCATGATTCATTATGGCTGGCCCGATCCACAATGGGGGCCATGGCTATGGCAAATTTTCACCCTGACATGTATCGTCTTTTTTTCCGTCGTCATTTTTTTGGCACTTTTTTTTATTTCGCCGGAAAAGCTAACCTCGAAAAAAATCCTTTATGCGGGAATTGCGGCAGGATCTGCAATACTGTTGTATAGGTCGATGACCTTGATCGGTATCTACTATCGTTATTCTCATTTCAATTATGACATTGATGTATTCAAAGAAGCTCCTGTTTCGCATCAATTGATGTGGCGAATACCATATTTCATGTTGCCACAATTAACAGCCGCGGTAATTTCAGGAGCGATCGTCCTGTTTTGGCAAAAAACGATCAGACAAAACACAAGTGATTGACCAGCCTTTGCCGATCTTTGCTCCAAGCCAACTACCATGCTTCTACGCATCAATCCTGATAAACCAGACTCCGATTCCGTTCACAAGGCGGCGGACATTCTGCGCGCGGGCGGGATCATCATTTATCCGACGGACACGGTTTATGGAATTGGTTGCGACATCACGAATTCAAAAGCGCTGGACAAACTCTGCAGGATCAAAGGAATTAAACTGGCTGAATCGAATTTCTCTATCATTTGTCACGATCTTTCCCATCTGTCGGATTACTGCAAACCGATTTCCACTTCTGTTTTCAGAGTTTTGAAAAAAGCTTTGCCGGGTCCTTACACTTTCATTCTTGCCGCGAATTCCAACGTTCCGAAAATTTTCCAGAGCAAAAAGAAAACGGTGGGCATACGCGTGCCTGCGAACCCGATCGTGCAGGAAGTGATCAAAGCATTGGGAAATCCGATCGTTTCTTCTTCCGTCCACAATACCGAAGATGAATTGATGGATTATTTTTCCGATCCTGAACTCATCTATGAAAAATATAAAAATGTTGCCGACGCGGTGATCAACGGCGGCTATGGAAATATCCAGGCATCGACAGTGATCGATGTGACGAAGGGTGAATTCGAGATCGTGAGAGAGGGTTTGGGTAGTACGGAAAATCTGTGGTAGCGATCAATTACTGATTACGCTGACCCGCCTACCGGCAGGCAGGTATACGGATTACGGATCGTGGGAATGAGTGTTATTTGTTATTTTCACTCACTCCAATGAACAAGCTGCTCCTGTTTTTCTTTCTGTTTTTTTCCGCTTCGGGACTTTATTCTCAGAGTGATTCCATACCTGTCGATTCCACCAATCTTTCTTACGACACACTTTCTTTCCGTTCCTTCTACATCAAAACTTCTCCGCTCACTCCTTTCGATCTTTTCAATGGCGGATCTGTCAATCTTGTAGTAGAATCTTTTCCTGTGAAACGGATCTCTGTTTCGCCCGAAATGGGATTTTATTACCCGCTGAACGGATTGGGATTCAAAAACCTTCGCGGATGGAGAAGCGGATTGGAAATAAGATATTATTACAAATTCCTTTACGACTCTATCGGCAGTGAAGGACAATTCATCGGCATCCGTTACCTGCATAAAGGGAATTCTTTTGATGTAACGGACAGTATAGACCAGGGCTTGTCAAGTTCGTATCTGAAATCGTATCACCTGACTAAATCGGTAGATATCGCTGATTTCGTTTGGGGATTGCGTTACCAGCCCTGGCACGGAATGGAAAAGGAATTCTACGTGGGACTCGGTGTGCGTTACAAGGACGCGACGATCGATGGACTGACCAGTACTGAAATCGACGAGCGTGACTGGGGAAATGACACCAATATTCAGCCGCGGCTTCTTTCGAACGGAGAAACCATCGACGTTGACATTCTCATCGGTTTCAGATTCGGATTCGGGATCAAATGAAAAAGTTCAACCAGAATTTCTTCTTCATCATTTTTGTACTCCTGTGCGTACTGGTGCTTTTCAGTTTTGTCAGCGCCGTTGATTATGATGAACGTGGCGGTACTGATCTCAGTTTTCTGAATGAGATCTTCAAAATACTTTCCTTTCCCTCTCTCACACTTTTCTCCTCGGTCTTCGGGCATTCACAAACCGGTTTCGTAACAGGGCTCTTGCTCAATATTTCTATTTATTCATTTCTTGCAGAACGTATTTACACTTTCATCAAACTGAAAAGATCGAACAGGAAAAATTCGATCGAAGAATAATCCGTAAATCTGTCTACATCTGTAATCCGTAATGTCCGTAGCAAATCTGTAATCCCTCCCCAACTAAATCCCTAAATTAAGGTTACCTTTACTTATCCGACCTTTGAACTCATCCCGAGGAACGATACCCCAATGCAGAAAAAAGGCCAGATCCGGTTCACAGGAACCGACAACGCGATTTTCTTTGTCACCCTCCGCAAGCGAGTAGAAGATTATTTCCGTGACAATAAAATTTCCAGGAATTACAACGCGGCGATGGTGATCAAAACAATCGTTCTGCTTACCGCGTACATTGCGCCTTTCCTCCTTATCATTTTCCTTAATCCTCCATTCTGGATCGCGCTCATCGGCTGGTTCATCATGGGACTTGCCATCGCGGGCATCGGCATGTCGGTGATGCACGATGCGAATCATGGTTCTTACACGTCGAATGAGAAGACCAACAATTTTATCGGCTATGCGCTCAATCTTCTCGGCGGAGCAACTTGCAACTGGAAATTCCAGCACAATCAACTGCATCACACCTTCACGAACATAGCAGGACATGATGAAGACATCGATCAGAAACTCGGCATGCGTTTCAATCCGCACACGAAACATTATTTTTTCCAGCGCCTGCAATTTTTCTACTCGTTCATTTTCTACGGCATCGTCACGCTGTATTGGGTCACGCTGAAAGATTTCATCCAGTTCGGGCATTACATTCATCACGGCGTGAACAGGAATTCCCCGGGGAAGAACGCGATCATGCTGCTGAAGATCACTCTTATCAAAGTCATTTACTTCTTCTGCATTCTTTTCGTGCCGATGTATTTCATGCACATTCCCGTTCACGAGGTCGTGCTTGGATTCCTGCTCATGCATTTTGTAGGCGGCATGATCCTTTCGGTGGTTTTTCAATTGGCGCACACCGTGGAAGGCACCACACACCCGCTTCCGGATGAGAACGGGAACATCGAGAACAACTGGGCCATTCACCAGATGAATACCACTGCCGATTTTTCGCGCAAGAGTAAATTGATCTCGTGGTATGTCGGCGGACTCAATTTCCAGGTGGAGCATCATTTGTTCCCGCGCATCTGTCACGTGCACTATCCCGCGATCTCCGGGATCGTCAAACAAACTGCGGAAGAATGCGGCGTTCCTTATCTCGAGAATGAAACACTTGGTGATGCATTGCGTTCCCATCTTTCCCTGCTGCACAAACTCGGAAGAGTTCCTTCGTTAAGCGAACTTGTTGCCGGGTAACGGGATTAATTACCGATGGTACGGATATACTGATTACGGATTTTCCGAAATTTGTGTATGCCTCCGAAGAAGATCGTTTTCCCTTTTATTGAAGAAGCGTTGTTGTCGAAACATCCGGTGATCAAACCGATGTTCGGTTGCCAGGCGATCTACATCGGCGAGAAATTGATGCTGATGATGCGCAACAAAGAAGATCATGTGGATGCGAACGGTGTGTGGATCGCTACATCGCGCGAACATCATGAAACACTGAAAAAGGAAATTCCATGCCTGCGTTCTGTTTACATTCTCTCCAACGGAAAAAATGAAACGGAATGGCAAATGATCCCGATCGATGACGACGATTTTGAAACACTCGCGATGAAAGTTTGCGACATGATCCTGCGGAATGATCCGAGGATCGGGAAAATTCCGAAGTCAAAAAAGAAACGGGGATGAATTACGGATTACGCTGATATACGGATTACGAATCGTATTGATCAGTTAATTCTCAATTGTGGAAATGAAAGTTTGCTAACTGAATTTCTCGATCACCTGTTTCAATTCCCGCGCCTGCATCACACCGCTCTGTCGCCAGACGATCTTTCCGTTTTTGAAAAGTACGAGTGTAGGAATACTCCGGATATTATAAGCTGCAGAAACCTGCTGATTCCTGTCGACATCAATTTTGATAATGTGCGCTTTCTCTCCTATCAATGATTTCAGATCTTCGAGGATCGGCTTCATCATTTTGCAGGGGCCGCACCACTCCGCCCAGAAGTCGACGAGCACCGGCTTGTCACCATTGATGAGTTCTGAAAATTTACTCATGACGTTCAAACATATTTTACAAGAGAACTCCAGCTGCCGCCATTGTGCGCTTCAATGCCTGCATGTTTCAGCATCGCTTTTGCTGTTCCGCTTCGCATGCCGGAAGCACAGCAGGTAATGACCACTTTATTCTGTTTCTTCAGTTCATCAAGATTCACCCTGATCTGATCGAGCGGAATATTGACGGAACCTTTCAAGTGCCCGGATGCGAATTCTTCCCTGGTACGCACATCAAGAATGAATGCCCCGTTCTTAATGAGCGCTCCAAGATCGACAGACGGACCTATTCCGAAAATATTTTTCAAACCTTCCAGCATAAATTCACCCGGAAATTATGAAGCGTGATTTTTCTTCTTATTGGTATTGATCCCGAAGAGAATGTAGATCGGACAAACTCCTACGAACGAAGTTACCACCAGGAGTCCTGCAGCGATCATCAATGCCACCATCAGTTTTCCGTGTATCTGCCCCGTCATAAAGAGGATCACAACGATCACGGCGAAGAGTATTCTGAGTACCCTGTCGAACATTGCCATATTTGTTTTCATGTTGAATAAGATTTGAAACAAATGTCGGCAGGGATAAAAAAAGATATCGTGACCAATGTCATTGACGGGCCATGATTCAAATCATCATCTCCCGAAAGCGATGCTCCTCTTTTTGCGCCCACGCACAGGTCCGTGCCGGGTGAAAACACCACGACATCACGCAAAAAGATGCGCACAATAAAATCAGTTCAGAACTTCTTCCTTTGGAGATAAATATCTTTCCCCCCGAAAGGTCCGCCCGCGGAATATCCGGTCATGAGAATTTCATTGTGATTGGAACAGATGCCGTATCCCGCATCATCGGCTGTCGTGCCGAACCAGAATTCTTTTTTCAATGTTCCATCCGGAGCGACGAGTACGAAGAAAAGATCCTGGTCGAATCCTGTGTGACTTGCGCTTCTGCCGATCACTGCATAGTTTCCGTCATGTACGCACATGTCTTCTCCTCCATCGTGATCAGCGCCACCGTACATTTTATTCCAGATCTGTACTCCATCATTCCCGATCTGCGCAAGAAAAACATTGTGTGATGGAAAATCGGGGCCATCCACTCCTTCATGCCCGGCGATCACCCAGCCATTTCCATCAATGGAAGGAACGATCGCATGCGGTTCGTCGTAACCCTGCGTTCCGAAAACATAACTGTGCAGCGTTTGGCCGGAATCATTGAGCAACCACAAAAAACCATCTGTGCTTCCCATGAGCGAAGTTCCCGTGTAACCAACCACCGCATATGTTCCGTCGGGATTATCACACATATTCATCGCGCCATCGTCACCATTCCCACCGTAAATATTGCTCCACAAACTGTCGCCGTCTGAATTCAAGCGGATCACCCATGCGTTATTGTCGTGACCGCTGTTCGAAATTCCGCATACGAGATAGCCATCGTGCGTGCAGAGAATTTTTGTCGGCATGTCTTCAAATGGTGTACCGTATGATTTTCTCCAGGTGAGATTTCCATCTGAGTTCATTTTCTCGATCACAAAATCATTGTTGCCACTCACGACCGCCGATTGATACGCCACTACAAATCCCCAGTCGGGACGAACATCAAAAGACCAGCAGGCCGCGTTCGCTGCGCCATCGAGATATTTCATCCAGCGCTGATTCCCGTCTTTGTCGGTAAGCAGAATGAATGGATTCTGAAATCCGGGAAGATTTGGATTATCGCCATAACCAACGACAGCGATATCGGAATCACCCACCACCTGCACCGTTCGTGCGATCTCATCACCGGAGGTTCCGTAATATTTTACGAATTCAGAATTATCGGGAACAACAGCCGGATCTTTTCTGCATTGGGAAAATAACACGCAGATAAAAATTCCGGTGATGAAAAGTGATGGCGTTCTCATGAGGAATGAAGGTACGATTTTGCTTCGGGACCAGTGCAAAACAACAGATCAATTATGCTCAGGTCGGGAATGAAAGGAAATCTATCGGAAAACACCTGCTGATATTCCGGAACCGAGAAAACGGAAGACGGAAGACGGAGGTCGGACTCTCCGTATGGAATGAATTTATTCGAAAATTCAACTTTTATTTTCTCTTTCAGGATCTGCAGGATGACTTCCATCAATTCATGATTGAGATCGATGAGAAATATTTTGCTTTTATCGCGGTAGAACTTTTCGAATTTATCTGAATAGAAATTGAAGAACGGAGATTGTCCGTAGGCAGACCTGATCGCGCCCCAGTGTTTCCGTTGCCAGCCATCCGAATAATCGATGCGCACATCTTTCATTGCGGTATGATTCGGGGCATTCACCGGAACGATCAATTCCATTTTACCCCGTCCGAACGGGTCGTCCGGGCGGGCATTCGGCCCACAGATAGAACAGCGATTACGGAAAGTCTGTTTGATATAATGTTCGTGAATGTCAATGACAACATCTTCCCCGGTGAGAAGATTCCTGTACCATGAAATGGGTCCGAGATATGTCGTAGGAAGTAACATGCTGTCAAAGATTCAGATTCTCACTCGATCATTTTGAAAAGAAAATATCATAAGCGAATTTCAGGATAAGTCCTGTGACGACAATGAGGAAAAAAGCCCTGACGAATCCGCTTCCTTTTTTGATCGCCAGTCTTACACCGAGTATCGATCCGCAGATATTCATGACCGCGACCGGGATCGCGATTCCGAAATTTATTTTTCCCTCGATGATGAAGTAGGAAAGCGCGGCGATATTGGTCGAACAATTGATGAGTTTCGCGCTCACGGACGCGTTGAGAAAATCAAATCCGAAAATGCTCACGAAGATCACGATGAGAAAACTTCCTGTTCCCGGACCGAAGAATCCGTCGTAGAACCCGATGATAATTCCGGTTAACGCAGAAGCCACGAACGCCCATTCTTTTTTCAGCGGAGGTTTCTCATGCATCCCGATATTCTTTTTCACCGAAGTGTAAATGGCGACAAGCACAAGCAGCAACAAAATGAGCGGCTTGATCAGTTTCGGATCGAACATCGAAACCATTCTCGCACCGATCACGGCGAAGATGAGCGAGAGAACAATGGCGGGCAACAATATTTTCCACCGGGCTTTTGCGTTGCGCAGAAACTGGATCGTCGCGACAACTGTCCCGGAAAATCCCGCGAATTTATTCGAGCCCATGATGACAGGATGCGGAAGCAACGGAAAAGCAAGGAACATCGCCGGCAGTTGTATCAATCCGCCGCCGCCAACGATGGAATCAACAAATCCCGCAGCAAACGCCGCGATCAATAGCAAATAGAAATTAATGTGCGTGAATAGTCCGATCATTCAAAATTCAAAATTTAAGATTCAGGAATATTGACATGACACAATTCACATTCGCTTTTGTGATTCTGATTTTCAATCTTGAATTTTGAATTTTCAATGGATAGAATTAAAACACCTGTTCCATCTTACATGGCCATTCGGAGCGTCGTAGGAAAAAAGGATCATCACCGCTCTTCCCACGATATGATCTTCGGGAACGAATCCCCAGTAACGCGAGTCCATCGAGAATTCGCGATTGTCGCCCATCACGAAATAATAATTCATTTTGAACGTGTAATCGGAAGTTTTCTTTCCGTTGATGTAGATCTCGTTGTTCTTCACCGTGAGTGTATTTCCTTCGTAATTCACGATGACGCGTTCGTAGAGACAGAGATTGTCCTCGGTCAGATGAACGGTCGCACCTTTTTTCGGAATGCCGAGCGGACCATAATTGTCGAGATTCCACGCGTATTTTTCACTCGAAGGAAAAAGCTGTTCGTCATACATTCCTGCCGCGGCGAATTCGGGTTCAACCGAAACGATAGATTTGATAAGACGAAGACTGTCGGCCTGGATCGGAGTGAGTGACAACGTGGAGATCACAAAATTCTGCTGCTGTGAAATGCGGACCATTCCGAGTTTTTCAAGCCCGAGTGTTTTGAGCGCCGTGGAATCCGCTTTGATCTTGTAGGTGAATAAAACTTTTTCCGGGAAAGGAAGTTCCACTCCATTCACGATCACCACGCGGTCGTGGATCACGAGTGTATCACCGGGCAACGCGATGACGCGTTTGATGAAATGCGTGCGGTGATCGACAGGATATAATTTCGGTTTCGTTCCGGTGAGCGGAAAAATATCTTCGGCCGGAAAATTGAATACCATCACATCATTCCTTTTGATGGAAGAATAACCGGGAATTCTCGTGTACGGAATATTGATCCAGTCGAGATAAGCGGGAATCCCGCCCATGGTCTGGTGCGCGAACGGCATACTCAGCAGCGTCATGGGCAGGCGCGGGCCATACGCGAGTTTATTCACCACGATGTAATCGCCGGCAAGCAGTGTTCCGTCCATGGAATCGGAAGGAATGGCGAACGGTTCGAAGATGAACGCCTTGATGATGATGACGCCGATGAATGCGAAGAGCAACGCTTCGGCCCATTCCCGCACAATGGATTTTTTCTTCTTCTGTTTTTTGCCGGGAACTTTTTCTTCTTCCTTCTTCTGCTCCGCTTTCACTTCATCCGAAATTTCATAATCGGCCGACGGGTCGTCATTCGGCTCGAAGATCTCCTCTTCGGAATTAATGTCGTCGTTATAAGGGAGATTTTCCATCAGCGGGAACAAATTACTAATCGCGCTAATTTACTTATCATGGCAGGTAAGAATTTGTGATCTGGATATTCGCGCGATTTGTAATTCGTTCCCTTATTTCTTTTTGGTCACCGGAGTTTTCTTCCCGTCATCCTTCGGTTTATTCCTGTTGCGGAAATAACTGAATGCCCAGATGCCGGCTATACCGAAGATCACCCACCAGAGATAGGATTTGGAAAGTCCTTCTTTGGAAACGAACGACATCATGCGATCGGGACGCCATCCGCTCCAGTCTCCTTTCGACAACCAGACGAAAACTGGTTTTCCCACAATGTGATCGGCAGGAACATAACCCCAGTAACGTGAGTCGAGCGAGTTGTGGCGATTATCTCCCATCATCCAGTAATAATCCTGCTTGAACGTGTAACTCGTAGCAGGCTGTCCGTTGAGAATGAATTTTCCGTCTTTCTCTTCGAGCGTATTGCCTTCGTATACTTTTATCAATCGGTCGTACAGCGCGATCGTTTCTTTTTTCAGCGGAACGGTCACTCCTTTTTTCGGAAGTGTCATCGGCCCGAAATTGTCGCGGTTCCATTTGAAGTTGACGGTATCGTGCGGAAAAACAGCGGATGCATATTCGAGCACTCCTTTCTGCATCAGCGATGGTTGATATTGGGAAACGAGCCTTGCAAAAATTTTCAAATTGGATTTATGCACCGGAATGCTTCCCTGTATCGCTTTCGGAATGCGATTGCCTTCCGGAGTCACCGAATCCTGGACGTAATGCGCAAAATCGTGATCGTCGGTAATGCCTTTCGACCAGAATTCCTCCTGGAGATCCTCGTAAGGATGAGCGGAATTGGCCGGCGCCAGAAAATCATAAGCCCATTGTGCTCCTTCCGCAACATAAGCCGCAGTTCCGTTAACGTAAAGCGTTTTGTCTTTGATCTCGATCACGTCTCCCGGCAAACCCACGCATCGCTTCACATAATTATCTTCTTTGTCAACAGGATTGGTGGTGATCTGATCCGGAATGAGATGCTTTCTTACTTCATCTGTTGTGAGGCCACTATCAGCGGCGATCGTACGCAAACGTCCGTAATAACTCTGGTTGCGATCGCCCGTCCATACGGTATCTCCTTCGGGGAAATTGAAAACAACAATGTCATTTCTTTCCACCGAACCGAATCCCGGCAGACGCATGTAAGGAAGTTCGATCCAGTCGAGATACGACGGAGTTGTTTCCGTCATCGGAAGTGTATTGTGCGTGAATGGAACCGTCAATGGAATAGCAGGAATTTTCGCGCCATAACTCATTTTACTTACGAAGAGATAATCGCCCACCATCAGCGTGCTCTCCATAGAAGAAGAAGGAATGACGAATGCTTCGAAGAAAAAAGTACGGATGAGTGTCGCTGCGATCACGGCAAAAATTCCGGCTTCGCCCCACTCTTTCGACCAGTGACGTTTTTTCTCAGGAGCGGGAACGCCGTTCCATTTTATCTTTTTGGAAAATCCGAGATAAGGAAGCCAGATGAAATATCCGATGACGGCAAAAACGTGCTGACTGAATTTTCTTTTCCCGAAACAATTGGAAAGTAAGACGATCATCACGGCGAGCATGTAGAATCCGACGGTTGGGATCATCACGAGAAAGATCCACCACCAGGGTTTCTGGATGATGCGCAGCCAGATCACGAAATTGTAAACGGGAATGAGAGCTTTCCATCCTTTTTGTCCGGCTTTTTCAAACGCTTTGTAAAGTCCGGCGAGCAGTGCGACTGCAGAAAGGATGAGGAAAATGTGAATAGGGCGCATACGTTACTTTGAGAATGAAGTTCGAAGTTAAGATGATTACCAATTGCTCAATTACCAATGACCAATTTTGAAGCTGATTTAGGGATATTTAGCACTATTCAATTGGTAATTGGCCATTGTCTCATTGGCAATTATTTCAAAAGGTCCTTCATCCCGAAAATTCCTTTTTTCCCTTTCATGAATTCGGCAGCGACCACGGCGCCAAGAGCGAATCCTTCGCGCGAGAACGCTTCGTGCGTGATGGTGATCTTATCGACCGCAGAAGTGTAAATGACCGAATGTGTTCCGGGAACTTCACCAACCCTTTTGGAAACGATCGGTAATTCATTTGCACCAACAGCAGTTTTTATTTCAGAAGGATGATCTTTCCATTCCTTCACGCGATCGAGATTTGCAATGATCCCGTCGGCCAATGTGATTCCTGTTCCGCTGGGCGAATCGAGTTTATGAACGTGGTGAATTTCTTCCATCTGCACGTTGTATTCCGGATGCGCGTTCATCATTTTCGCCAGCTGCTCATTCAGTTTGAAAAAAAGATTCACGCCGAGCGAAAAATTCGACGCAGTGAAAATTCCACCGCTCTTTTCTGTGCACGCGTTCGAAACATATTCCATTTTATCATTCCACGCTGTGGTTCCCACCACTACGGGAACTTTCGCATCAAACGCATGAAGAATATTCGCGACCACAGTTTGCGGCGTACTGAATTCAATGGCCACATCGGCTTTCTTCAATTCATTTTCCGGAAACGGATCGGCATTTTCCTTGTCCACTTTCAGAACGATTTCGTGTCCGCGGGAAACGGCGATCTTTTCGATGATCTTTCCCATCTTCCCATAACCGAGTAGTGCGATTTTCATTGGACGAAGGTACTACGGGGGAACGAATTGCGAATCTTCTCGAATATGCGAATTGCGGATTTCGGATGGAAGAAGGAGCAAGGAAGATGGAACAAGGACTATTCGGACAAGAGTCCTGCCCCCTTACTCCATCTTCCTTCTTCTAACTACCTGACTGCCTTCTGCTTACCGCCTACTGCCTACTTCTTAAAAACGCTCATTCAGAATGGAAAAAATCTTATCTTTGCCGTCCAATAATTTAAAAACCAAAATCAATGCCTACAAAGATCAGACTACAGCGTTATGGAAAGAAAGCCCATGCTTACTTCCACATCGTTATTTCGGATGGTCGTGCCCCACGGGATGGGAAGTTTATTGAAAAGATAGGCTCTTACAATCCTAACACGAATCCAGCAACAATTGAGATCGACAGCGAAAGAGCTTTCGATTGGATCAGTAAAGGTGCGCAGCCGACAGACACCTGCCGCGCGATCCTTTCCTATAAAGGGATCATGTATCGCCACCACCTGCAGCGCGGAGTTGCAAAAGGTGCGTTGACACAAGACCAGGCTGACGCGAAACTCAGCAAATGGATGCAGGAAAAACAAGCGAAGATCGAAACCAAGATCAGCAAACTTGCTACCGCTGAAACTTCTTCGAGCAAATCACGCCTCGACGCAGAGAAAGCAGCGAACGAAGCGCGCAAATCGAAGATCGCCGCTAAAGCTGCAGCTGCTACAGCCGCTCCGGCCGCAGAGCACACAGAAGCTCCTGCTGCTGAGAATACGGAAAACGCTTAAGGAGACTTGAGACATAAGACATGAGACTTGGGATTTTTCTCAAGTCTCTTTTTTTTATCAAGTTTTGCTCTCACGTCTCATGTCTCTCCCCTCACGTCCTTATCTTTGAAAAGATGAATTCCTCCGATTATTTCTTCCTGGGTAAAATTGTAAGAACCGTTGGACTCAAAGGTGAATTCGCCGTGCAGCTGGACGTGGATGACCCTTCGCGTTACAAGAATGTGGAAGAAGTTTTTCTCGGCGCGAATCGGGAGAAGCGTAAAGTGAATTCATCGCGCGTGAACGGAATGCAGCTGGTGATCTCCATCGAAGGGACGAAAGACATTGACGAAGCAAAACAGCTGGTGAATCATGAACTTTTTCTGCCGATCGCGGAACTTCCGGAACTGGATGAGAAGCGGTTTTATTTTCACGAGATAAAAGGATACAAAGTCATCGACAGTGAAAAAGGAGAATTGGGCATCGCGCAGAATGTGCTGGAACGAATGATCCAGTCAGTGCTGGTGATCAAACACGGTTACGATGAAATTCTGATTCCGCTTACGGAAGATATCATTGACAAAGT
>DATJEX010000115.1:0-10301 GCA_035496135.1 Bacteroidia bacterium | reverse complement strand
AAACGTCTTTATTTAGACTAATTCCAAACACTGTACAAAAGTACCTTATTTAAGGTATACCTCAAAGGAAATTCGTCAGTAAAATCAAGTGTTTTATCAGGCTTGGAACGACAGCTTCAGCGTTTCAAAAGACCAGCTTTTCCCGCTGCATGGCATTGCACGGCAAAAGCCACGCATCGGGCCTGCCTGCCGAAGCAAAGGCATGTGAGGCTGCAGGCAGGGTTAGAGAAGAACTGCATCACTTCAAATTGTGATTTACTAACTCCAAACTCGTTACTCCAAACTACCTTTGTCGCATGTTAGAAAACAATACGCGCACGGAAATTTCCCAGCTCGGCGAATTCGGACTCATCAAACATCTCACGCAGCACATCAAGCTGCAGCATGAAGACACGTTCAAAGGTGTGGGCGACGACGCTGCTGTCATCGATAAAGGAAACGGAATGGTCACACTTGTTTCCACTGACATGCTGGTCGAAGGAATTCATTTCGATCTCACCTATGTTCCGCTCAAACATCTCGGGTACAAAGCAGCCACCGTGAATTTTTCAGATATCTGCGCGATGAACGGAATGCCAAAACAATTATTGGTGTCGATCGCCATCTCTTCGCGTTTTCCGCTCGATGCGGTGGAAGAACTCTATGCTGGAATTCATGCGGCTTGCAATAATTACAAAGTGGATCTCGTGGGCGGCGATACAACTTCTTCCACATCAGGACTGGTGATCTCGTGCACCATAATTGGTGAAGCGAAAAAAGAAGATGTCGTTTACCGCAATGGCGCGAAAGAAAAAGATTTGATCTGTGTGACAGGTGATCTCGGTGGAGCGTACACCGGCTTATTACTGCTCGAAAGAGAAAAAGAAGTTTACAAATCAAATCCGGGTGCGCAACCCGATCTCGAGGGAAACGATTACATCCTCGAACGCCAGTTGAAACCGGAAGCGCGCATCGACGTGATCGAAATGCTGAAGGACCGCGGAGTGAAACCAACATCCATGATCGATATTTCAGACGGGCTCGCTTCAGAATTGCTGCACCTGTGCACGCAATCGGAACTCGGGGCAAATCTGTACGAAGAAAAAATTCCGATCGACCCGATGACGTTCGAACGTGCACGCAGTTTCAATCTCGATCCGACCACGTGTGCAATGAACGGAGGAGAAGATTATGAATTGCTGTTCACCATTAAGCTCGAAGATCACGAAAAGCTGCAGCATAATCCGGATGTCACGTTCATCGGCCATATGACGGCGAAAAGTTCGGGCGTGAACATGATCTCCAAATCAAATACCATTCACCCGATCACCGCGCAGGGATGGGACGCTTTCAAAGTGTAGAAAAACAGGATAGGAGATCGCTTAGTTGATTTTTACTGCGATGAATTTTTTTATTCCCGGTTTCCAGGGGAAACAGAATTGTCATATCTTGAATCATCAAAATCATTTGCCCATTAACCCAAATCAATTCACATGAAAAAAAATCTACTCTTGCTTTTCGGCCTCGCCATTTCCTTCACAGGAATTGCGCAGACCACTTCTTCTACATTCAGTTACACTGGTGGAGTTCAGACATTCACCGTTCCTCCGTGTGTAACCTCCGTCAACATTGAAGCGCGCGGAGCACAAGGTGGCGCTGTTACCAATTACTCTCCATATCCACAGGGAGGACTCGGTGCGACCCTGATAGGTGATTTTGCAGTCACCCCTGGTGATGTGCTCACGATCATTGTCGGAGGGCGCGGAAATTCCGATCCTTCTTCTAGTGGCGGCGGCGGTGGTTCGGGCGTGAATAACGGTACAACCGTTCTCATTGTTGCCGGTGGCGGTGGCGGTGCGGATTTCCAGGATCCATCTTTCGCAGGACAGGATGCGGTGATCTCGAACAATGGTGTCACAGGAAATAGCGGCGGCGGCGCTGGCGGAACGGGTGGAAATTCCGGTGGAGATATTATTTACACCAGCACCAATATCAGCCGCGGAGGAAAAGGATGGAACGATGGAAATTCCGGATCAACAGGTTTGAATGGAGTTTCTACTAATACAACATACACACTTGGTACATGGGGATTAGGTGGTGGAGGCGGTTCTGTCGGATACGGATATTGCAATTGCGGTGGTGGCGGTGGAGGATATTCCGGTGGCGGATCGGGACAGATCAATCATAGTGGTGGAGGCGGAGGATCTTACAATATCGGAACCAATCAATCGAACACGGCGGGAAATAATTCCGGTAACGGACAAGTGATCATTTCTTACGTTGTAGGTGTAGGAACTCCGGCATCTCCTTCCGCTGTTTCCGGATCATCTTCTGTTTGCGAGGGAGTCACCGGATTGATCTATTCGATCACTGCTGTTCCCGGAGCAACAGGATATTCATGGACCGTTCCATCAGGATCAACGATCACCGGCGGACAAGGAACAACTTCCATCACGGTGAGCGCAGGTTCAACAAGTGGAAATGTAACGGTAACTGCCGACAATGCATGTGGAAGCAGTGCACCAACAACTTTTGCATTGACGATCAATCCTTCACCAAGTGTTACCGCAACAGCAGCGACACCGGATATCTGTACAGGAAGCAGTGATGTGCTGACGGCAGGCGGAGCAGTTACCTATTCGTGGAGTTCAGGCGGAACAGCATCCACAGAAACTGTTTCACCTACTTCGATGACAACATACACCGTAACAGGAACCGATGGAAATGGTTGTGTGAACACAGCGATGGTAACGGTTAATGTGAATCCGCTTCCTACCGTTACCGGTTCAGCTGCGATCAATTCAGTTTGCCTGGATGATGCCGATGTAGCACTCACGGGAACACCGAACGGCGGAACATGGTCGGGAACCGGTGTCACCGGAAATAATTTTTCTCCATCTACAGCAGGCAGCGGCACATTCACACTTACGTATTCCTACACGGATGTCAACAGTTGTTCGAATACAGCGACCGTTTCGATCACCGTGGATCTATGCATGAATGCATCGGCGAATGCTTCGCTCTCGGGAATCAATATCTATCCGAATCCGAGTGAAGGACAATTCACGATCGAATTCGCAGCCAATATAAATGATGCCGATATCGTGATCACCGATCTCGAAGGAAGAGTGGTGTACCAGTCGCGCGAAACAGGAATTGTTTCCGGTCAAACCAAGCAGATCGATCTTGGAAATGAGTCGGCAGGAATTTACCTGATGAGCATAAATGCGGATGGAGGAATGCGAACGGATAAAATTTCGATCGCGAAATAAACTGCAGAAAAAAGTAAAGAGCCGGAAACAGTTTTTGTTTCCGGCTCTTTTTTATTCGCTATCCGTCACGAGCATCGTTCCGATCTGTCCCTGTTGTTTGATGGCGGACTTTTTCTTCTTCTTCGTCTTTTTGTAGCTCTTGTACAGAATGACCGTGAACGTCAATTCTTCTCCGTTTTTCAGGAGCGACTTGAAATCGGCTGTCTTCCCGAATCCTCTTTTGACGATCGTCCCCGATTGATCATAGATCTCATAGGACAACTCTTCATTGAAGTTCAAAACCTTTTTCCCGGCATCGTATTTCGCTGAATAATTCTTTCCGAGATAAGTGAAATCGGCGTTGTTCGTCGGTGCCTGCGCGGAAAGTTTTCCGGCACAGATGAAACAAATGAAGATGAACGCGAGAAAATGTTTCATGTGGAATATTTTGGTCACGCCAATTTACTTCAATTTTTCCTGCACCACATCCCGGAACGGACGCTTCTCCATTTTGCTTTTCGCCCAGGAAGGAAAATCGAAATATTCAAAAGCGGTCCGTTCGAAATTATCGTCTTCCAGTTTCCGGATGTTGTCATACAGGTCGGCGAATAAAGGTTCCATTTCTTTTTCCGTCGACGTCTTCGCGATCTTCTCGGCGAAACGGATGATGACATTCTCGAATTGATACGAACGGTTCCTTGTTTTCAAATAGCGCTGCACATTCCGGCTGATGTATGGAAGCAGGTCGCGGTGATCCAGATCGATGTGGAGAATGAGTGAGAACACCTGCGCCACAGCCGAGATCCATTCGTTATGCCCGAGCGCCGTGTCGTTGATCACGCGCGTGTTCCAGCGCAAAGCCTGCTGCAGCTTTCCGGTTCCGAAACACGCCACCGCGCAACTGATGCAGAAATGTGCTTCGCGGATCTTGCTTATTCTTCCTTCGAAACGATGCAGCCCTTCTTCGATCTTCGGAACGAGCGCCATCGCTTTTTCAAATTCACCCAGCGTATTGTACAGCGTGATCTCGATACTGTAAGCGCTCGAGAAAAGTTTGATCTCCAGATCTTCGTTGCGCGCCGTGTCCAGTTTTTCGGGAAGCGCGCGCAGCTTCTGCAGATTCTTCAGTGCTTCATCGTTCCGTTTCAGGTGCTGGCAAACGTAAATAAGATTTGTCAGCACGCCGAAGTATACGTTCGGTTCATCGCGGAAGATCTCCGTGTTCTTCTCAATGAGTTCGACATTCGCCGAAAGATGTTTGTAGCAATTCTCCGCGTCGGCGATCGCGAAATAGTAGGCGCTGTAGGTGTGATGATACATGAAGCGCGCGTTCACGCTCAGGCCGTCGAACGATTTTTTACTGATCGTCGCATCAATGAGTTTGCGGAATTCATCCAGCTGGTGTTTTTCACGTGCACGGCCTTTGGTGTTGAGCAGCATGAAAAGCTTGCTCTTCACATTCCACAATTCATTGTATGCGCGAATGTCTTCCGCCACCTTCCGGTCTTCATCGAGAATTTTCCCGATGTCTTCATCCGTCATGTCGGAATAACTGTCTTTCTCGGCGAGTGATTTCTCGAGTGCGTGGATCTGTACGAGCACCGCATGCTTTTCATATTTTTCGGCGAGCTTCTTGGCGCTCTTCAGGCGTTTCGCGCATTGATCGTAGAGCGTTTTCTTATAAAGTATCTCGGAGTAATGAAGCTCTTTCCATAATTGCGCATCCACTGAACTGTTGTGATGGAACACATCGAGGCTGCGCAGGATATTCTCGTACAAACGGAGTTTGGTGATCGAAAAATTATTGAGCAGCGATTCGCCTTTGAATTTTTTCATCAGCGCGCTTTCATCATACTCCTTCATTTTTTCGATCGCATCGAACAGCAGCACATACGTATTCTGTTCACCGATCGTGTGCCGCGCGCCGAAGATCTTGAAATGCCTTTTCTCCTGCTTCGTGAGCGAATGGATGAGTTTATGAAGCGAATCGGACGACTTTCCTGACATGTTAAGTATTGAATTAAGTTAGGAGCAGTTGAATTGGTTAAAAAGCTGTATCATTCCTGGTTGCTTGTTGAAACGGTCCAATTGAAAAAGCCGGGAGCACTATAATGAAAATTCAAAATAATGCACTTGACTTGTTTGATAAATGTAACCAGTTACCGGAAGGTATTCAAGACTAGAAACCTTCTAAAGTATGTATCTGGACATGTTAATAAATGAAACAAGCTCGTTTCTCCTCTGGAAAGCAAATCCGGAGACCACTTATAATGCTGGTAAACAACCTGTTGATCAACCGCCCTACCACTTATTCCGGACTTGACGTGTTTAATCAGCGCAAGACATGATTTGAAGATGGCAAACAGCACGGATAGTTTTACACCGTATTGGTAAATTTCATGCGATCAGCCGTGGGTCCGGTTTCAAAGGGGATGTTGGCCGGGCCCCGGTAATCGCAGAAAGAAAAAAACTTCTGCGATGAAAAAAATTCTCTCTCTTCTATTCTCTTCCGTTTTGTTTCTGAATTCAAATGCGCAATCGTTCCGCGAGATCGACCAGAACAATGTGACGGCAGGATTCGGTGCGGATGGTGCACTCTTCTGGAACGATACAGACTTCACTTCACACCTGCATTCAAACGATGTGAACCTTTCTTCCGCAGCAGCGAGATTATGGTTCGGCGGATATTCAGGTGGAGGGATACTTCATGTTGCAGCAGAAACGTACCGGCAGACCGGAACTGATTTCTGGCCCGGACCGCTCGATACAACAACTGTTGTGTGTGATTCTTCGAGAAGTGATTTCTACAATAAAGTCTGGCGGATGTATTGTTTTGAAGTAGATTCTTTCAATACCTATCTCGCGGGCCAAGCATCTCCCGGTT
Organism: Bacteroidia bacterium; assembly: GCA_035496135.1. Classification (GTDB taxonomy): domain Bacteria; phylum Bacteroidota; class Bacteroidia; order Palsa-965; family Palsa-965. Next base: position 4,187 of record DATJEX010000115.1, on the reverse strand, counting down.
ATGTTGTTCCTTTTGATATTCTGGATTGGCCCGGAAACGGCGATGCTGCTTATGGAGAAGGACATTACATCGGACCATACGTGGATGTGGATGGAGATGGATTTTACAATTGGTCAGCTGGAGATTATCCGAAAGTAAAAGGACAGGAAGCTTTGTTCTATGTTACCAATGATCATCTGGACGGTGCTTCACACACGGAGTCGGGAGGACTTCCACTCGGATTTGAGATCCATGCGATGCCATATGAGTTCAATCTCGGATGGGATGAAGCAGTTTCAAATACCGTATTTGTACACTATGTGATCATTGATCGCTCTACCATTGCGCTGGATTCATTGGTGATAGGAATGTGGAGTGATCTTGATCTGCTCCCGGGTAATGTCGGCACACGGTGCGGATCAGACAGTACGCTCAGCTCCTATTATGTCTACAACGACCACAGTGCTGTCGGCGTGGTTTTCCTGGACGATACGATGAATGGATTCATTGCGAACAACAACGATTTCACCACGATGGGAAATCCGCAGACAACAGATGATTTCTATGATTACGCGAGACAAAGATGGAAGGATGGTTCACCACTCACTTATGGCGGAAACGGTTATGGCGGAAATTCTCCTACGCGCTGGATGAATTCCGGTGATCCTGCTTCAGGATCCGGCTGGGTCTCGGGAAATACCATCGATCAGCATAATATCGGTAGTACAAAACCCAAGTTCATTAATCCGGGAAGTGTTTTTCCTTTCGATGTCGCGTTTGTGATGGCGCACGACACGGGTTCTTCCTATGCATGTGTTACAAAACTGAAACAATACATCGCTGATGTGCGGAATTTCTACGCAACAGAATCGCAGGATTGCACGCCCGGCGTGACCGGAATTGAAGAAGCGCAGAACAGCAACCAGCTGAAACTTTTTCCGGATCCCGCGCAGAACATGATCACCATTTCCGGAATGCAGGAAGAAAATTATTCCATCTTCAATTCGCTCGGACAGGAAATCCTCTCCGGAAAATTGAATCCATCCGGACAAGTCGATATCTCCGCACTTGCACCCGGCATCTATTTCATCCGCACCGGAGAAGCGACCACTTATCAAACGGTAACGTTCGTGAAGGCGGAATAAGTTGTCGTATCCAATGGAACACTTAACTTTAGTTCCATGTTGCTGCGAAGAATTTTCCCGGAGTGGAAACGAATCCTGTTTTTCGTTTCCGTCATCTGTCTTCCGGTTTCCGGCTTCTCCCAGATCTCCAACTTCAGGAATTATTCGGTCGACGAAGGACTGCCGTTCGTGGAAGTGTTCACCATTTACCAGGACGTGAGCGGAAATCTGTGGTCGGGAGGTTACGGCGGACTCTCGCGTTTCGACGGAGTTTCCTTCACGAATTTCTCGCCGAAGAACGGATTGCCGAATCACTGGGTCACGTCCATCACCGAGGACAGCAGGAATTCACTGTGGATCGCGACCATCGATGGCATTTCAAATTACACCGGAAGCAAATTCATCAATTACGGCGTGAAAGATGGATTGCCCGACAAATATGTGAATTGCCTGCTGCGCGATGAGAAGAATGTGTTGTGGATCGGCACCGCGAAAGGCATTTGTAAATATGACGGCGAAAAATTCCTCGCCGACACTTCTTCCGGGCCCGGGCAATATTCCATTCTCTGTTTTTACCAGCAGCCGAACACCTCGAGGATCTGGATCGGTACGTCGAATGGAATTTATCTTTCCGAGAATGGCAAATACACCCATTACGCGCTTTCCGTTTCTTCGGATGATAACGTGACCGCGATCACCATCGACAACGATGGCAGGATCCTCGCCGGAACTTCCGATGGGATTTTCCGCCTCGACAATGACCTGTTCCGATTGATCTTCACTCCGGCGGGATTCGACATGCCATCCGTGAACGCGATGATCACCGATCACAACGGCGTGGTGTGGATCGCGGCGAACAACGGATTATTCTCCTACGACGGAAAACAATTTCATGGTTATCGCATTTCCACCAATGAAAATTCGAACAACATCGGAAGCCTGTTCCTCGATTATGAAGGAAGTTTGTGGCTGGGAACACATTCCGGATTGTATCGTTTCCGCGGAGAAGGATTCACCAGCTTTGGCCCATCGGACGGATTGACCGGTAATTTCATTTACGGAATAGACCGCGATGCGAGCGGAAGATTGTGGATCGGAACAGAAATGAGCGGAGCATTCCTTTACGATGGTGATCACTTCGTGGAATTTTCGCGCAAGGACGGACTCGCATCAAATAAAGTGAACGCGGTGATGAAAATGGATAACGGAGATATGTGGCTGGGAACGGATCGCGGACTCTCCATCGTTACCAATGGAAAATCAAGGAACATGCATCCTGCTGACGGATTGGGAAGCGACAGTGTGAACGTGATCTTCAAAGACCGTAAAGGAAGGGTCTGGCTCGGTGGTGCAAAGACGATCACGTTGTACGAGAATGGTAAATTCATTCCCTATCATATTCCGGCCGATGCGAATTCCATTTTTGATGTCTGGTGCCTGCACGATGATGCGGATGGGAATATGTGGGTAGGAACCTATACCGGCGGACTTTATATTTTCGACGGCAAAACTTTTTCTGATGGTTCTAAGAAGATCGGGGCGGATGCTGATTCCTATTTCTCCATCTGCGAAGACAATCATGGAAAATTATATTTCGGAACGCTCGATGGAATTTTCATTTATGATAAAACAGGAACGTTCCATATTGATGAAGCGAATGGTTTGAGTTCTGAACTCATCTATTGTATGACAATGGATAAGGAGAAGAACAACCTGTGGGTAGGAACAAACCAGGGCATCAGCAAATTCGATGTGAAGGCTTTCAATTTTGACGGAGACATTCACATCACCACTTTCGGAAAAGAAGAAGGTTTCACCGGCGTGGAGAGCAACAGCAACGGAACGTATCTCGATTCGAACGGCGTGATCTGGTTCGGGACCGTGAACGGATTGATGAAATACACACCGACGGAATACCGCACCAATTCCGCTTTCGCACGCACGAGTATCACCGGAATAAAACTGGAGTACCGCGATACGATCCTTCCGAATTTCGCTGAACTTTCGTGGAACGAGAATAATGTCGCTTTCGATTATGTCGGTATCTGTCTGACGAATCCTTCTAAAGTGAGATATCGTTTCATGCTCGAAGGATTCGATCCCGATTATTCTCCGCCAACAGCTTCGCGCAATGCCCGTTATTCCAATCTTCCTCCCGGAACCTACACGTTCAAAGTGATCAGCATGAACAACGAAGGATTATGGAATACAACGCCGACCACATTTTCCTTCACGATCGCGACGCCATTCTGGAAACGCGCGTGGTTCTGGACGTTACTCACGCTCGCGTCACTCGGGTTTCTCGCGCTTGTCGTATACCTGCGCATCCGCAAGATAAAATTGCAGGAACGGAAGGAATCGGAAACGCAGGTGGCGATGGCGAAGAATGAATTGAAAGCGCTGCGTGCGCAGATGAATCCGCATTTTGTTTTCAATTCGCTCAACTCCATTCAGCATTTCATTCTCACGAACAAAAGCCAGGACGCGGGAAAATACCTGAACAAATTCGCGCGGCTGATGCGCGTGATCCTGAACAATTCGGAAAAATCGGTGATCACACTTTCTGAAGAAATGGAATACCTGCGGCTGTATCTCGAACTGGAAGAAATGCGCTTCGAGAATAAGTTCAGCTGGAAGATCGAGATCGATGATGATATTGACGCCGACTTCTTCGAGATACCTGCGATGCTGCTGCAGCCTTACATCGAGAATGCGATCCTCCACGGGCTCACACCGAAAAAGACATTCGGCCACCTGCTGATCAAAATTCATTTGCAGGGTGAAACGCTGGTGTGCACGATCGAAGATGACGGAATAGGAAGGGAGAAGGCGAGAGAGATCAGGCAGCTTTCCAAGCGGAAAGATCATAAATCACTTGGCATGAAGATCACGCACGACAGGCTCGAGCTCATCAATCGTCTGCACGGATCGCACCTGAGCCTTACGATCACCGATCTTTATGACGCGGAAAAGAAACCCGCCGGAACCCGGGTGGATATATTCATACCTGTTTCCTAATTCGCACGAAATACAGATATTTACCGGGACACTAACTACGAACCACCAATAAACGAAAACTCCATA
>DATJEX010000114.1:0-11346 GCA_035496135.1 Bacteroidia bacterium | reverse complement strand
GCGATTACCGCGATATCAAAGCGTATCCGCTCAAAGGAAATTTCGAAGAGCTTGAGATCACCAAGCATGGTTTGGGAATTCTGCAGGATGAACACCTGGATATTTTTCTCGTGGCGGCGGGTGTTCGGCTCTATCAAAAATTATCTGACAGAATTTATCTCGCGGAAATGATCCGTGCACGCTGGATGCCGATGCCCGATCCGCCGTATTATCATCAGCGCGCTCTGGGTTTTGGCCCGTTTGTGCGCGGCTACGAATATTTTGTGATCGACGGACAGGATTATGCATTGGGAAAACTCACGCTGCGTTATGAATTGCTCAAGCCGCACGTTTTCAAATTCGATCTTCTTCCCATTGATAAATTCAATACGTTTCACCTTGCTGTTTATCCCGGAATTTATTGTGACGCCGGTTATGTGAATGATAAGACTTCTACAGCCGCAGAAAATAATTATCTCGGAAATCAGCTCTTGCTTGGATACGGGGCCGGACTCGATATCGTGACTTACTACGATGTTGCCGTGCGTTTCGAATACACGTTCAACAGAATGGGTCAAGGCGGATTTTTCCTTCACCTCGGGGCACCTTTTTAGTAAGCAGAAGGTAGTATGCAGTAAGCAGTCTGCCGAATGAAGAATTAACATTTTTTGACTGCCGACCGCCTACCGCTTACCGCCTGCTGTTTTTCGTAACTTCGGGCAACCAATGGACATTCTTCCGTCTCTAAAGCAGGAAGTTGTCCGCGTGCGAACTACATGAAAATTGCCATCTACGGTCGTACCACCGAAAAACCACTTCCACTTGTTCTGCAAGGGCTCTTTGATAAACTGGAAGAAAACAGTACGGAAATTCTTATTTCAGCCGTGTATTTCGAGTACCTCAAAAAGCAATTCACTTTCGGAAAAAGAGTGAAAGTGCTCGAGGACTTCAACGCGATACGCGGTCAAGCCGATTTCCTGATGAGCCTCGGAGGCGATGGAACGATCCTTGAAACGATCGCTTACGTTCGCAATTCCGGAATCCCGATTCTCGGTATCAATACCGGCCGACTCGGATTTCTCGCGGGACTCACCGTGGAAGAAGCACTGGATCACGCCGTGGAGCGACTCAAAGCGAAACAATTCATGATCGATAAACGATCGTTGTTGAAACTGGAAGGAAGCATGTTCGGCGATGTTCCCTATGCGTTGAATGAATTCACAGTGCAGCGTAAAGACACATCGGCCATGATGACGATCCATGCTTCTGTCAATGGAGAATTCCTGAATTCTTATTGGGCAGACGGACTCATCATCGCGACACCAACAGGATCTACGGCGTATTCACTGAGTTGCGGAGGCCCATTGGTCGTTCCCGATGCGAAGAATTTCATCATCACCCCGCTTTCACCGCACAATCTGAATGTCCGTCCGTTGATCGTTTCCGAAGAGAGCGTGATCAAACTGAAAGTGGAAGGAAGAAGCCCCGAATATCTCGCCACACTCGACGCAAGAAGCCATGCATTCCCTGTGGAGAGTGAACTAACGATCAGCAAAGGCGACTTCAAGGTGAGCCTGATCCGCTTCAATGAGCAGCATTTTTTCCACACCATCAGGGAAAAGCTCATCTGGGGTCACGATGCCCGAAACTAGTTGAAATCCAGTTGATATCAGATCGCTTTTCGCGCCGGAAAAACAGTACAAATGGGCTATATTTGCACAATAGAAGAAACTCACATACCAAAGCCGGAAACTCCCCGTTCCGGTATTGGACAACCAACCACTTTTCGGATGAAAAGAACAGCACTCCTTATTGCGGGATTATTCATTACGCTTACTTCCGTTTTTGCACAAAAGTCAGATGAGATCGGCGTATTTCTCGGTGGATCCTATTACATCGGTGAACTCAATCCTACCACTCATTTCGGCAGCCTTACCCGGCCAGCACTCGGTGTCGTCTATCGCCACAATCTGAACATGCGACTGGCGCTTGCAGGCGATCTTATTTTCGGAAGTGTCCAGGGCATCGACTCCCGTTCCACTTCGTTCGAACAGCAGAAAAGAAATCTCAGTTTCCGTTCACCTATTTACGAACTCGGTGCGCGCGCTGAATTCAATTTTCTCGAGTACAAGATCGGTGATGATAAATATTCATTCTCGCCTTTCATTTTTCTCGGTGTCGCGATGTTCAACTTCAAACCCGAAGCGAATCTCGGGAATCAATGGGTTTCACTCCAGCCTTTGAAGACAGAAGGACAATCCAAAGCCTACATGCGTACGCAGATCTCCATTCCGTTCGGAGCCGGATTCAGAACCAATCTCGCGAAACGCATCGGCCTTGTGGCTGAATGGGGCATGCGCAAAACATTCACCGATTACCTGGATGATGTAAGCACAACATACGCTGATCCGGCGGTACTCTACGCGAATGGCGGACCGATCGCCGTTGCGTTGGCGGACCGAAGTGCAACACCGAATGATGTCGGACGTCAGCGTGGCAATCCGAGAAACAAAGACTGGTATTCCTTTGCAGGCCTGACACTGACCTTCCAGCTAGCGGGCAAACCTGGACATTGCTATGCGTATGGCATGTAGCAAGAATCACTGATTCATGAGCTGGAAAGAAAAGATCGATAAGAATCGTTTGCCTCAACATGTCGCCGTGATCATGGATGGCAACGGGCGCTGGGCTGCAAAGCACGGCAAGGAACGTGTATTCGGCCATCGCAATGGTGTGAATGCCGTTCGTGAAACAGCGGAGGCCGCAGCAGAGATCGGTGTGAAGTATGTAACACTGTATGCTTTCTCCACCGAAAACTGGAATCGCCCGAAGGAAGAAGTGGATGCGCTCATGCAGTTGCTCGTGCACACGATCAGTGAAGAAACAAAAACACTCAACGAGAACAGCATTCGTCTCGCGACCATCGGCGATACGAACAGTCTTCCGGAATCGTGCAGGAAAGAATTGCAGGAAGCGATCAACAATACTTCCACGAACAGCAGAATGACACTGACGCTCGCGTTGAGTTACAGTTCGCGCTGGGAAATTGTGGAAGCTGCGAAAAAACTGGCGGAAGAAGTGAAGAGCGGAAAAATTTCCGTTGACCAGATCACAGCCGAAAAATTCTCATCGGCACTCACAACGAACGCGATGCCCGATCCGGAATTACTCATCCGTACCAGCGGCGAACACCGGGTGAGCAATTACCTGCTGTGGCAACTGGCTTATGCGGAATTCTATTTCACCGATGTGCTGTGGCCCGATTTCAACAAAGAAGAATTTTACAAAGCAATAGTGGATTACCAGGGACGCGAGCGGCGTTTCGGAAAAACAAGCGAACAGATCATCAATGAAGTGCTGGGAACAGCAGGCAATACATGAAAAAATACATTCTCTCCATATTTTTATTTCTCGGTGGCATTGCGCTTCATTCGCAGACACAGGTGGGCAGTGATTTCCAGGTCGACTACAACAACGTGCGTGAATACACACTCGTGAATGTATACGTGCACGGATGCCACATTGTGGATTCAAATGTTGTACGCCTTATTTCCGGTCTGCCGATCGGTGATAAGATCACGATCCCGGGAGATAAAACAGGTGATGCGATCAGCAACGTATGGAAAGAAGGGATGTTCGATGATGTGCAGCTGCAGGTTTTCAAAGTGGACGGAGATTACATCTGGCTCGATCTCGTGGTCACGGAAAAACCGATGATCATGAAATACAAATTCGTGAACGTGAAGAAGAGCGAGGATGAGGATCTCCGCAACGAATTGCACATCGGCCACACACTGCTCACTGATTTCCGCGCGCAGTTCATCAAGAACACGGTGAACGAACATTTCCAGGCCGACGGTTACCGCAATTGCACGACAACACTCGATACTGTTTACACCGACGCGACAAAGCAGACACTTACGCTCAACATCGTCGTTCACAAAGGGAAGAAAGTGAAGATCGCCGATATTTTCATTGACGGAAACGTGAAATATTCCGATGGAAAGATCCGGCGAATGATGAAGGATACGAAGCGCAAAAGGATCTACCAGGTTTTCAAATCATCGAAATTCATTGACGAGAATTACGACAAGGATAAACTCGCGATCATCGCCAAGTATCACAAGAAAGGATACCGCGATGCGCGCATCACGTGGGACACGACGTACAATGTTTCCACCAATCGCATGGTCGTGAAAATGACGATCGACGAAGGAGGAATTTATTATTTCGGAAACATCACGTGGAATGGCAACACCAAATATTCGAGCGATAAACTCGGACAGGTGCTCGGCATCAAAGCCGGTGATGTGTACAATGAAGACGCGCTCGAAACAAGATTGTACATGAATCCGCAGGGAAACGACGTGAGTTCACTCTACATGGACGACGGCTATTTGTTCTTCCAGGTGAACCCGGTGGAGACGAATGTGCACGGCGACTCCATCGACTATGAGATGCGCATTTACGAAGGAAAACAAGCGACGATCCGCAAAGTTTATGTAACAGGAAATACGAAGACGAATGATCGCGTAGTGATGCGCGAGATCAAAACAAAACCGGGACAATTGTTCCGCCGTTCCGATCTCATCCGTTCACAGCGCGAATTGGCTTCACTCGGTTATTTCGATCCGGAAAGGATCCAGATCAATCCGAAACCGGATCCGTATACCGGAACAGTCGACATTGAATATGTAGTGGTGGAAAAACCTTCCGACCAGGTGGAACTTTCCGGTGGATGGGGCGCGGGAAGAGTGGTGGGAACACTCGGTGTTTCCTTCAACAATTTCTCGACCAAGAATTTCTGGGATGCTTCGCAATGGCGGCCGCTTCCATCCGGTGACGGACAGAAACTGAGCATCCGCGCGCAATCGAATGGATATTGGTTCCAGTCGTACAATGCTTCTTTCACCGAGCCATGGCTGGGTGGAAAAAAACCGAATTCACTTTCCTTCACGTTCTATCATTCTGTTCAGTCGAATGGATTGAAGTTTTCTGATCCGAACAGGACCTATGTAAAGATCAGCGGTGTTTCTGTTGGCTACGGTATCCGTTTGAAAAGACCGGATGATTATTTCACACTTTACTTCGAAGGAAATTACCAGTATTACGATCTGCATAATTTCTATTCGGTGTTCGCTTTCTCGGATGGTTATTCCAACAACATCAACGGGCGCGTCATGCTCAGCCGTAATTCCACCGACCAGATCATTTATCCGCGCAATGGTTCGAACATCAAACTTTCATTCGAAGGAACGATCCCGTACTCGCTGATGACCGGCAAGGATTACAGCACGCTTACGCAACAGCAGCTGTACAAATACGTGGAATATTTCAAATGGAAATTCACGTCTTCGTGGTTCACGCGCATTGTTGGAAACCTGGTGTTGAATACACGCATCGGATTCGGCTATCTCGGCATGTACAATTCCGCACGCGGACTTTCTCCATTCGAACGTTTCTATCTCGGTGGTAGCGGACTTACCGGTTTCGCACTTGACGGACGTGAGATCATCGCGCTGCGTGGTTACAACGATCAATCGCTTACTTCGCAGAAAACAGGTGCGCCGATCATCGCGAAATACACATTCGAATTGCGTTATCCTGTTTCACTCAATCCAAGTGCAACGGTCTTCGGACTTGCATTTGCAGAAGCGGGAAATACCTGGAGCACATTCAAAGGATTCAATCCGTTCGATGTGTATCGTTCTGCCGGTGTCGGCGTGCGTGTCTATCTGCCGATGTTCGGCCTGCTCGGACTCGACTGGGGTTATCGTTTCGACAATGTTCCGCTCGAGCCGAATATGCAGCGTTCACAGGTGCACTTTACCATCGGAATGGACCTTGGAGAGCTATAAGAAACCAAATTCGTACTTTAGCCGCTCTTTTGCGGTAACCTAAAAACCCCGCCTACGCTCAGGCTTCGGCGGATAAAACCCAGAAAGAATGAAAAAGAAATTTTTAGCCATCGTAGTTTCCGTCCTTGCATTGACAGGACTCGCATACGGTCAGCAGAAATACTGTTTCGTTGATACGGATTACATTCTCGCGCAGAGTGCCGATTACCAGACCGCGCAAACTACGCTGAACGATCTTTCCGTGCAGTGGCAGAAAGAGGTCGAAGCGAAATATGCCGAGATCGACGCGCTGTACAAGAATTACCAGCAGGAACAATTGCTGCTCACCGACGAATTGCGTGTGAAGCGTGAAGCGGAGATCGTGGAGAAAGAAAAAGAAGCGAAGGATTTCCAGAAAGAGAAATTCGGTGTGGACGGAGAGTTGTTCAAGAAAAGACAGGAGCTTGTAAAGCCGATCCAGGACCAGATCTTCAACGCCGTAAAAGCTTACGCTGAAAAAGGCGGATACGCGGTGATCTTTGACAAAGCAGGTGAAGGAACGACCGTATTATACCTGAATCCAAAACTCGACAAGAGCGACGACATTCTCGACGCGTTGGGCTGGAAAAAAGGAGCAGCAACATCAACTTCCGGCACAAGCGGAAAATAAATAACACTTCTTGTGATAAATCAGGCACAGGAATTGAATAAGAACAATCAACAACACCAACCAATAAACTAATGAAACATTTACTCCGGATCACCATTCTTCTTTTCTTTTTCGCTTTGCCGAAACCCGGCCATACGCAAACAGCAACCAAGGCATCGGCTTCAGCGGTAGGCCATCTTGATCTTGATTCACTGCTCGACATCATGCCGGCGATGAAAAAAGCAAGCGACTCGGCGCAGGCTTATTACAACATGCTCGAAGATCAGCTCGCGGTGATGACGAACGAATACCAGCGCAAACTGAATGAATACGATTCACTGAAAGATCACTGGAGCCCGCTCATCAAGGCGCTTAAAGAAAAAGAGATCACCGATCTTCAGAATAATATCCAGGCGTTCCAGCAACAGGCGCAGGTGGATTACACGAACATGCGTTCCAAACTTGTGGAGCCGATCTACGACCAGATCACGGCCGCGGTGAAACAGGTGGCACTTGCACGCGGATATAAATATGTGCTCGACAGCAGCAAAACTTCCGGTGTTGTACTCTACGCTTCGCCGACCGATGACATCTTCAATGATGTGCGGATCAAGCTGAATATTCCGGTTCCTCCGAAGCCAACGACGACCGGTACCGGCGGAACTGCAGGAGGTCAATAAGAAATTATTATTTCATGAATCCCGAACTCAACACGAGTTTGGGATTTTTTTATGCGCTAACTTTGCAACATGTCTTCCCAACCCATCGGCATTTTTGATTCCGGGATCGGCGGCGTAAGTGTATTGCGTGCCGTGCGTGAATTGCTTCCCGGAGAGGATATCATTTATTTTGGTGACAGCGCTTATCTTCCCTATGGCGAAAAATCGATGGAAGAGATCAGGCAGCTGAGTGAACGCGTGGTGAAATTCCTGCTGGAGAAAGATTGTAAACTCATCGTCATCGCGTGCAACACCGCTTCGGCTGCTGCGCTTAAATACCTTCGGGATAAATATCCTGAAGTTCCTTTTATCGGGATGGAACCGGCAGTGAAACCTGCAGCTGAACAAACACAGAGCGGAGTAGTGGGCGTGATCGCGACGACCGCGACGTTCCAGGGTGAATTATTCAAATATGTGGTGGAGCGTTTCGCCCAGAATGTGAAAGTGATCAACCAGCCTTGTCCCGGACTTGTGCAACAGATCGAAGCAGGAGAATTGGATTCGCCCGAAACGGAAAAAATGCTGCGCGGCTGGCTCGAGCCGATGAAGGCACAGGGAATGGACAAACTCGTTCTCGCGTGTACACATTATCCATTTGTTCTTCCGCTGCTGAAAAAAATCCTGGGAGAAAAGATCACGATCATCGATCCGGCACCGGCGATCGCGAAACAGGTGAAGAGGATCCTGGAGGAAAAGCAATTGTCAGCGGCAGTAGCCAGCGGCGAAGTGGAATATTATACAAGCGGAGATCCGCAAACCTTCAATGATATTTTATTCAAGCTGACGGGAGAGAATGCGGAGATGGTGACCAGGCCGCATCTTTCCGAATGAGGGAACGAATTTCGAATCTACACGAATGTTCTAATTACAGATGCATTCGGATATTCGCGAAGATTCGAAATTCGTTCCCTTATTTGAACCACGAGGAATACATCACATAATTATTCGCGATGCGTTCCACTTCACCTTTCTGTAATTCAGGAGAAATATCTTTTATCTTTTTAGCGGGAACTCCTGCGTAAACGCTGTTCGCTTCACATTTCATTCCTTCCGTTACCACCGCGCCAGCGCCGATGATCGTGTTCGTGCCAACGTGCGCGTTGTCCATCACGATCGCGCCCATTCCTATGAGCACATTGTCCTCGAGCGTACATCCGTGCACGAGCGCGTTATGGCCGATGGAAACATTGTGGCCGATGTTCACTTTTGTTTTCTCATACGTGCAATGAAGCACCGCGCCGTCCTGGATGTTCACTTTATTTCCCATGCGGATGGAATTCACATCACCGCGCACGACCGCGTTGAACCAGAAACTGCACTGGTCGCCACAAACAACATCACCAACGATCGTCGCGTTCTCCGCGATGAAACAATCGTTTCCGATTTTTGGCAGCACACCTTTTACTGGAAGAATGAGAGGCATCGTATTCAAGATTAAAAATTCAATATTCAAGATTAATCAAAAACAGCGATCGTAGAACTGATCGGGGATAATTTTCAATCTTGAATTTTGAATCTTCAATTCGTAGGTGGCTGACAGCACTTCGGCAATTTCGACTGCGCTTTCGGATCTGCTTTCACGTTATCGGCGTCATACCCGATCTTCGAAATGGCTGTACGCAATTTAGCGGAACTTGTTTTAGCGGGATTGAAAACGATGGTCACATCTTTTGTGTTCAGATCGAAGGTTGCGCTCTTTACACCTTTCATCACGGATAGATTTGATTCAAGGCGTTCCTTGCATTCTCCGCATTGTCCGTTCGTTTTGATCGTGACCGTACTGTCGGATAAAGAACTGGTGATCGTCGTTTGCGCGTTCAAAGTTGGTTTTCCAGCAATAAAAAGGAAAACAAACAGGGCTGATATTTTCAATATGTTTTTCATGATCGATTGGTTTTTTTTTATGTTGTTTCTTGAGTTTCTTGGTTTCTTGAGTTTCTTGTGTTTGTTGGTTTCCTGAGTTTCTTTGTTGCTTAAAATTATTTGTTCATCTGTATTATCCGTATTCCATCTTCCTTGCTCCATCTTCCTTGCTCCATCTTCCTTGTTCCATCTTCAATTTATTTTCAATCTTAATCCCGCATACACCGTGATCCCTTCCGTTGGTGCGTATATACGTGTCGCATCAAAATCCGGACCGAACGGGTCGTTTGCCGCTATGACAGGATCTTTTTGTTTGTAGTTGAGCAGGTTTTCCGCCCCGGCATACAACTCTAATTTCGGATATTTTCTTCCGACTTGCGCACTGAGCAGAAAATAGGATGGAGTAGAAGCGACCGTTGCTTCCGGTAAACGCGTCGGGCCGATCCATTTCGTGGTGAAATCGAATGTCCATTTGTCGTATGGAAGTGCATAGGCGAGATTCAGGAATACACGATGTTGCGGTGTGAGTGCTTTTGTTTTCAGCACACCATCGTAAGTCGTTTCCACATCATAATATTTATACGCCATCCGCACATCGAAACGCTTGACCGGTTCCAGCACAAGGTCGACCTGGAAACTATTCGCGAAGGAAACGCCGTTCAGCTCCTGGATCTTCAACACACCGGGATTTTCCATGTTCATGATCACCTGCTTTGTGAAATCGGTGCGGAAAAAATCGATGATGAACGTTGCGTCATTTTTCAAGAACGAGAATTTTCTCGTCACGCTTCCGCCATAATTCCACGCGATCTCGGTGAAATCCCTTGCTTCCACAATGATCTTTCTCGAATTCGCAAATATGGAATTGTTCTCCGGGAAAACATTCGCCGTTCGGAATCCTTTTCCGCCGGAAATGCGGATCGCGGTTTTATCACCGATGTCGTATTTCAAATGCAATCGTGGAGTAAGTTGTGCCCCGCTGATGTTGTCATCATCTCCGCGGATGCCTGCGACGATCGTGAATTTATCCGTGATGTGCTGATTGTATTCGAAGAAAATTCCCGGGATCATCTGCGTTCGTGAAAAAGCGGAGTCGTTGAATTTTTCCCTGTAATCGTCGAGATAAAAACTCGCACCGACGGTGTAACTGTTCTCCGTGCTGTCGATCCTGTCCTGGAATAAAACGCTTGCGAATAGACTCTGCTGAATTCCGGAATATTCTTTTCTGCCGAAGAACATATTCTCATCGTGATAACGGGCGGTGAACATCGTTCCGAGACTTCTTCCATCTTTCGCAAAAATATATCCTGCTTTATTGAAAACTTCCGCCTGCCTGTTCCGGATCCCGATCCCGTAAGCTGGTGATGTGGAATGGTCATCACTTTTGTTATACGCCCATTGTCCACCTGTACGATCTTCGTAAACTGCCTTCGTACCGAATTGTCCTTCCCAGCCTTTACTTGTTTTCCAGTTGTAACGGTTCAGGAAATTGTATTGCGTGTAGAGCGGCATGTCGAGAAAGCCATCGTGGTTCATGTCGTTCTTCAGTTGTGATGTGCTCGCGTGGGCAAGCAGCGTCATTCCGAGATTGGTATTCAGCTGCTGATTTACATGCACATTCATTTCAGCACGGCCGAGATGATTTCCGTAGGCATTGATGAAAAATTTATCCGCTTTCGGATCGGGTTGCAGAAGAAAAATATTCAGTTGTCCAGCCATCGATTCAAATCCGTTCGTCACACTTCCGACTCCTTTGGTGATGTAAATGGAATTCACCCACGTTCCGGGAACGTATGAAAGTCCATAGGAGGAAGACAAACCACGAATGAGCGGAAGATTTTCGAAAAGGATCTGCGTGTAAATTCCATCGAGTCCGAGCAATTGAATTTTCTTCGCGCCGGTCACCGCGTCGGTCATGGCCGCATCGACCGTAGGATTCGTTTCAAAACTTTCGGAAAGATTGCAGCAGGCTGCTTTTCTCAATCCGCGTTGCGTGATGCCTTCGACATTGATCGACTGGAACAACGGAAAGTTCGAAGCAGGCTGCCGGTCGGTGATGACGATCTCATTCTGTGCAGTGGTCTCATCGAGATTCACGAGAATATGATCGGGCGACTTACCATTGAAAATAATTCCTTTGCCTTTGTATCCTGTGAATTTGATAAGCAGTGTGGACGGAAACGAATCGGGCCATGCGAGCATAAAATTTCCCGCAGTGTCGGTGGTAGTGCCGATCGTCGTTCCTTCCCAATTGAGGACAGCTCCGATGAGCGCTTCTTTTTTTGCACCACCTGTCACT
>DATJEX010000113.1:0-4859 GCA_035496135.1 Bacteroidia bacterium | reverse complement strand
GCATCAAGTTCATAAAATGCTTTCTCCATGATGCGTGAACTGATCTCCGAAGAAATGCTCACCGAACGCCATGCATCTTCCACGAGCAGCGCACGATGTGTTTTTGTTACGGAAGCAATGATCGTTTCATCATCGATCGGGCGAAGTGAACGCAGATCGATCACTTCCGCATCAATACCGGACTGTGCGAGTTCTGCTGCGGCACTCAGTGATTTGTAAACACCTGCTCCGTAAGTAATGATGGAAATATCTTTTCCCGGTTTGCGGATCTTTGCTTTAGTGATATCAACCGCGCCCGAATCAGATGGAATTTCATTTTCCAGGTTCAGCATGTCGGTGTATTCGAAGATCACAACCGGATCGGGATTCTGTAATGCAGTGAGCAGCATTCCGCGCGCGTCCTCGTGCGTACCCACGGACACCACACGCAATCCGGGAATATGCGCGAAGAGTGGTTCCCAGCTATGGGAATGTTGCGCGGCAAGTTGTTTTCCAATCCCGGAACTGATCCGGATCACCAATGGAACATTCACCTGTCCGCCCGACATATGAAAAAGTGTAGCAGCATTGTTTACGATCTGATCCATCGCAAGCAAACTGAAATTCACCGTCATCACTTCCACGATCGGGCGCATTCCGCCAATGGCAGCACCGATTCCTGTTCCCACAAAACCGGATTCCGATAACGGAACATCCATGATCTTTTCCGGACCGAATTCAGCGAGCAAACCTTTGCTCACCGCGAAAGCACCGCCATACCGGCCCACGTCTTCTCCCATGAGAAAAACACGTTCGTCCTTCTGCAATGCTTCACGAATACCTTGTTTGAGCGCTTCGCGATAAGTGATCTTTATTTTTTCTCCGCTCATTTTATTCGAGTAAAAGACCCGGATCCTGCGGTGAGAATGCCACCACCGGATGTTTCTTCCACCGCTTCAGTTCAGGAAGGATGCGGATCGCCTGCTCTGTCACGGAAGAAGGCGAGTTCATTCGCTTCAATTGCACCGTTACAATTTCTTTCATTTCTTCCAGTGTCACTTCAGGATTCACGAAAGCTCCGTTCACGTAACAGTATTTACAATATTCCTCACTTTTCTTTCCGTCTTTTTCCGTTCCGCGCATTGTAACATCATCGATCGGCATGCTGCAACTCTGGCAGAATGTTTTCGGCTCCGCTTGCAATGAACCCTGCTCTCCGGGAATTGCTTCTGAAGTTTCCTGGAACAAACCGAACAAATTGTTCTCCGTGTCGAGACAAACCGCGAGCATTCCGTAACCGGGAACTGCCTGTTTTTCCTGCACTATTTTACCTCCGAGTTGTTTCACTTTCTGAATCGATTCATCAATAGAAGAAACGCCGATGTAATTCACAACTCCCTGCTGATGTTCTGTTCTCTTGCTCATTCCGCCACCTATCGCTGTTTTTCCGTTAAGATCTTTCGTTTCGATGAGGTAATAATTCATCGGGCCGGGAAGCAGGTTGAATTTCCATCCGAAAAGTTCATTGTAGAATTTCATTGCGCGATCTGGATCGTCAGCGCTCATGTCAAAATGTGTTAGCGTTGCCATAATTGTTTTTTATTTTAGGTTATTGATTTCGCTGTAAGTAAATCTTGTCAATTGTTCAACCGGTTCTCTCGTTCCGGATGCTGCAAAGGCCACCGCATTTTCCACTTGTTCATCCGCTCTTTGTTTGAACTCCGCGATCTTCTCCGGGCTTATTTTATTTTCATTGACCAGGTGCGTAGTGAGCAAAACGATCGGATCTTTCTTTTTCCATTCTTCCACTTCCTTTTTTTCGCGGTACAGTTCGGCATCGAACATGGAATGCGCACGGAAACGATAGGTGTTGCAGACCAGGAAATACGGAGAAGATGTTTTGCGGATCTGCTCAATGGCATTCCGTGTTGCATTTTGAACGGCCATCACATCCATTCCATCCACTGTTGAAGAAGTCATTCCATAGGCGATTCCTTTTTTTTCAATGTCAGTCATTGCATGCGAATAGCGGATCGCCGTGCCCATGGCGTAAAGATTATTTTCACAAACGAACAGTAATGGAACGTGAAGGAGTGCGGCAAGATTCATCGCCTCATGAAATTCTCCTTCCGCAACTGCACCTTCGCCGAAAAAACAACAGACCACCGCGTTCTTCTTTTGCTTTTTCAAAGCGAGCGCCATTCCTACTGCGACGGGAAGATGCCCGGCTACGATCGCATTGCCACCGTAAAAATTATTTTTCTTATCAAACAGGTGCATTGATCCTCCCCTGCCCCTGCTGCAGCCTTCCTGCATGCCGAACATTTCGGCCATGATCGCGCCCGCATCTACCCCGCGTGCAAGCGCATGTCCGTGCTCGCGATAGGTGGAAAGAATGATATCCTCTGCTGTAAGCGCGGAGATCACTCCGGTTGCAACCGCTTCTTCTCCTATGTACAAGTGCAGGAATCCGCGGATGTTCGATTTGGTGTATTCTTCAGCAGCACGTTCTTCAAAACGGCGGATCAGCATCATCCGGTAAAGCAACTGCAATTGCTGATCGGTTTCGATGATCGGTTCTTTCGGGATGAGCATTTCTTTATCCATGATCGTTGCACTACTATTTATTTTCAAGTGTGGACAGATCACCTTCGGGCAATCCCAGTTCGCGTGCTTTCAGCAACCGGCGGAGAATTTTTCCGCTGCGTGTTTTCGGAAGAGATTCGACAAAAGCGATCTCTTTCGGTGCGACAGCTGGACCCAGTTTTTTCCGGGCGAAGGCAATGATGTCGTCACGCATTTCATCTGTCGCGTGAAAACCGGTTTTCAAAACAATGAAGGCTTTCACCATTTCTCCAATGAGCGGATCCGGTTTACCGATCACGGCGGCTTCTGCAATGGCGGAATGTTCCATCAGTGAACTTTCGACCTCGAATGGCCCAACCATGTGGCCGGAAGTTTTGATGATGTCATCCGCTCTGCCGACGAACCAGAAATATCCGTCTTCATCCTTTTTCGCGAGATCACCGCTAATGTACCAGTCACCGCGAAAACATTTTCTGTACCGTTCTTCTTCATGCACATATTCGGTGAACATCGACGGCCAGTTTTTCTTCAGCACGAGATGTCCCTGCTTTCCGGGTTCATTGATCAGCTGAATTCCATCTTCTGTTATTTCCGCGATCGCAGATTCAATTCCGGGCAAAGGTTTTCCCATCGAACCCGGTTTCACTTTCATGAACGGATAATTCGCGATCATAATTCCGCCCGTTTCCGTTTGCCACCAGTTATCAAGAACAGGAACACCGAAAGTTTTCTCTCCCCACAAAACAGCCTCGGCATGCAAAGGTTCACCAACACTCAATATCAACCGGAGATTTTCAAGATTGTATCTTTCCTTTGGTTTCCATTCGAGACGCATCAATCGCCTGATGGCCGTTGGAGCCGTGTACCATATGTTGACTTTATTTTTTTCAAGTATGGAATACCATCTTTCCGCATCGAATTCTTCTTCATCAATGATATTCGTAACACCATTCACCAGCGGCGCGATTATTCCGTAAGAAGTTCCTGTCACCCAACCCGGATCTGCTGTGCACCAGAAAACATCGCCCGGATGAAAATCGAGAACAAGTTTACCGGTCATGTAATGCATCAGCACCGCGTTATGAATATGCAGCACACCCTTCGGCATACCGGTCGTTCCGCTGGTAAAATGCAGCAATGCAGCATCTGTTGGATCGGTCGGCGGAACGGAAAATTCTCCGCTTTCTTTTTGGATCAACCTTCGCCAGGAAAGAATTTTATCACTGATATGTTCCGGCTCATCGATCAATATGATGTAACGGAGCGAAGGAATTCTGCTTTCAATTTGTTTGATCTTCTTTTCATACTGCAAACGCGTAGTCACCAACACAACAGCGTCGCCCCTGCTCATGCGCTGAAAAACAGGTTCAGGTCCGAACACAGAAAAAAGCGGGCAAAAGACCGCAACTTTCTTCAGAGTACCGAGCGCAGTGATATACAATTCCGGCACGCGTCCAAGCAACGAGAAAACGCGTTCACCTTTTTTTATTCCCAGGTGTTCGAGTGCATTGGAAAATCGTGAAGTGTATTGATCAAGCTCAGCATAAGTGAAATCCTGTTTGCTGTTATCCTTCCGGATCCAGCGCAAAGCAATTTGATCTTTCTTTTCACTCCTTGCATGGCGCGTGATCGCTTCATAAGCAATGTTGAGTCCGCCACCTGGAAGTGGAGCGAGCTCACGACGGACACCATCCCAACTGAACGTTTTCTTCAGTTCAGTATAGTCGGCTTGCTTCACCTTAATTTCTTCTCCCGGAATGACCTGGTCCATTTTCATTTTTTCTATTGTCACTGGGAATTTTACCATTCTCGCTTACAATTCTACTCCGGAATCTCTTTTCTGTTCATGAAATCGGTCAGGGTCCTATATTGATTCATATCAGTCCGGGCAAAAAAAGAAGGCATCCCTTGATTCCAGAATGCCTTCTCGCGCTACCGGTAGTTCAAACATAAAGTTCATCTGCCGGTGCTTACTATTCTTCAACTGTCCGGTGGAGTTCGAAGAGAGACTTGCTCTCCTGATAACTGTAGTCCGATTCCCTTTTGGAGGAGTGATTTCTACGGTGTCTCCCTTCCGGATATTCAAAGAAGATGTTACAAAGATGCATTGTGAAGGGACAAAAGTCTGTGCGTTTCGTCACTGGTTGAAGTGATCGTCATCAAAAACAGAAAAATCATTTTCCGCCAACAGTTACCAATGGAAAACCGCCCGCTTTCCATTGACGCAATCCCCGTTCGAGCATTACTACGCGGCAGAATCCCTGTTGAACCATGTAATCGCCGGCCTGTGCACT
>DATJEX010000112.1:0-7810 GCA_035496135.1 Bacteroidia bacterium | reverse complement strand
CTCGGAATATTCCCATTCGATGGAACACAAGCAGTAGCAGCAGATCGTCCCCGTTACGTGGGAATTCAAACAGCAACTCCCGGAAATTCGCTTGAAATTAATTCGCAGGCAACGAACGCGTCATCGCCGAATGCAAATGGTACAAGCGGATTGCGCTTTTCTGACTTGAGATATGGAATTTCAATTCCCGCCGCTCCTCAGAATGGGCAGGGTGTGCTTTCTGTTGATGCGAATGGAGATGTTGTTTACATCACTGCTTCGGGAAATGGTTTAGGAACTTGCAACTCGCCGAATGTGCTTGCCGCTCCATCCGATGTTGATATGAATGGGAACAATGTTAGATTCGAAGGACAGAGTCTTCAAGCAACAAGATTTGGTATTGGGTACACCTGCGCAATGCCGTTGCCTGGAAAATTATCAGTCTTGCAGGCTAATGGGGTAAATGGCGGAACGATCAGCGCGTACATTTTGAATACAAATAATGCTTCGACTGCCACCACTTATGGAATGCAGTGCATTTCTCTTCCGAACAGCCCTAGCCCAGGCGATGTGGGATATGTTGCCGGATATTTCCAGGCTACTGCTTCTAAAACTTGTATTGCTGTCAAAGGGGTTGCAGATGGTTTGGCAAGCAATGGAACAGCAAATTATGGTGGTTACTTTGTGGCACAGAATGGTGGAAATAATGAAGGGATACATGCATTTTGCCCGACAAATCAAAACGGATTTGCAGGTTATTTTGATGGCAATGTATATATAAACGGAATTGGGACAGGTAACATGGGGCAATTCTATGCCTCCGATGCAATGTTGAAAACAAACATTTCTTCTATTACGAATGCGTCCTCGATTATTTCGGCTTTACAACCAAGAAGTTTCTTTTATGATACTGCAAATGTTTATAACATGCATTTCAGTTCCAAAAAGCAGTATGGTTTTGTGGCGCAAGAAATCGAAAATACTTTACCTGAACTGGTGGACATGAGCACTAAACCTGCTGAATATGATACTCTCGGAAATGTGATCGTACCAGCTGTGACATATCGCACTCTGAATTATAATGCTCTTTTCGGAATAATAGTAAAAGGAATGCAGGAACAGCAGGAAACAGTGGATAGCCTTACAAACGTTATTTCTCAAATACAATCTCAAATGAATTCTTGCTGTTCCTCCAGTTCACGCACGTCAAACAGCAACATCACCGATGTTACACTTTCCAATTCAGAATCGGTTGTCCTCAACGACGCTGTCCCAAATCCATTCGCAGAGCAGACAACGATTACTTACAATCTTCCTTCCACAACTAAGAAAGCGCAGATGCTTTTCTATGACGCTCAAGGCAAACTTATCAAAGCTGTTGAACTCACAGGAACAGGAAAAGGTCAACTGAATGTTTTTGCTGATGACCTGTCGAACGGAATTTACACGTATGCGCTCGTGGTAGATGGACAGGTGATGGATTCAAAGCGGATGGTAAAAACTCAATAGAGCGAATTCATTCAAAAGAAAATCCCGCCTGTTATCAAAGCACAGGCGGGATTTTTATTGAGGGATGTTCAGTACTTATTCTTTTGACGCTTTCAGGAAAACCCCGTTCGCATCAAAGATCTGGTCCACTCCGTTCACTTCGGCTTCGTAGGTGATCGCTCCGTCAGACGCGACGATCTTCGAAGCTTCCTTGATCTTCTTTCCCGGAAAGTTCTTTGTCACATAATCTTTTGCTCCCTGCGGAAGATCGGCCACCGCGATCTCCGTTTCTGTTTCCAGGACTGTTCCGTCTTCCTTCATGAGAAGTGAAGTTTCCTGGTTGTTCACGTCGAACTCCGCTTCATAATTCCCATCCTCTTTCGACCATGTTTCCACTTTCACACCGGGATATTTTGCAGTGACCACATTTTTTACAGCTTCCGGAACATCAGCTGCTTTCATTTTCTGTGCTTCGCAGGAATAAGCGAAGAAGAGCGCGGGAATGATGAATATCTTTTTCATGAGTGTTGTTTTTATTTTATGATACAATGATAGGACAGGATTCTGTATCAATTCTGAACATCACGCGTGGACCAAATAGTTTCCTGACTCGAATCTTTGGAATTCCTTGGTGATTTCTTCGTGCCCTGGTGCCTTTGTGGCCTCATATTGTTTCTAATAGGAGAACTCGAGGACACGAAGACACGAAGTCTCAAAGCTTCACTAAGAAAATTCAAAAGGCCTCAATGCAGAATTGCGAACGTGTGCATGCCGGCTTCATAAGAATAACCCGCTTTCAGTCCGCACGTCTCGCAGATCTGTTTGACGATCGCAAGACCGAGTCCTGTCGATTCAGAAGAAGAGCTTTCTTTATAGAACCGTTCGAATATTTTTTCCGGCTCACTCAACGGATCGCCGCTATTGGCGACGACCAATTTATCATTTGCCAGTGTGATACGTAATTGTCCTTTCGTTTCGGTATGCCTGATCGCATTCGAAAGCAGATTATTAACGAGTACTTCCGCCAGCACGTGATGCAGCGGCCATTTTATTTCAGCAGCGATCTCACTCCTGCGATCCAGTTCCTTGAATGTGATCAATTCCTGCAGTGCATCCAGTTTTTTATTCACGACAGCACTCATGTCCGTTTTTTCTCCGGCTTCAAATTGCCGGTTACTGATCTTGGCAAGCAACAGCAAGGACTGATTCAACCGCGAAAGTTTCCGCGTGGTCTGATTGATCGATTGAATCGAATTCAATTGTTCTTCATTCAATGAAGGTGTTTGCAGCATCTGTTCCGTCTCGGCGAGAATGACAGAAAGCGGCGTTTGCAATTCGTGCGAAGCATTCTCGGTGAAGGATTTCATATTCCTGAAATCGTTTCTCGCCTTCTCCGTCATCGCAATGAGTGCTTCGTTCAGCTGCCGGAATTCCTTCGTGGAGGTCTTTACCGGCTCAATTGTTCTTTTCCCTTCGAGTTTGAATTCTTTCAGTTCCTGCATGGTGCGGAAAAATGGTTTCCACAATTTTCCGGAAATGAAATAATTCAGGACAAGAAAAACCACCAGGAGAATAAGCGCGACGATCCCGAACGATCCGAGAATGGTCTCACTCAGGTCATCACTTTCAAAAAGAGGTTTGCTAACACGGAAAAGATAATTGCTGCCATGAATATTCTCCGAAAAAATGAACATGCGGTACGGCAGATCCTCTTCTTCTTCTTTACTATAGAAAACCGTGTCAGCAAAATATCCGTTCACCGGTTTGACGCAGGGTCGTATCTCATCCACTGCATTGTGATCATAAGGTAATGCCGGAACAGAATCATGTTCGCTGATGTACTTTTCGATCCTGTCTTTCTGCACATTCAGTTTCTCATTCACTTCTTCATCAAGAATTCCCTGCAGGTTGTAATAAAAAATAATTCCGCCGCCGATGAAGACCAGCGCGGTAGTGATGAAATAAACGAAACTTGTTTTGAAAAGCAATCTCATTCTTCGCCGAATTTATAGCCGGCCCCGTACACCGTATGAATGTAATCTCCTCCGCCTTCCGCCATTATTTTTTTCCGCAGATTCTTGATGTGTGAATAAATGAAATCGTACGAGTCGGCCATATCCATGTCATCGCCCCACAGATGTTCCGCGATCGATTCTTTGGTAATGACACGGTTGCGATTACTCATGAAGAAAAGCAAAAGATCATATTCCTTCTTCGTCAGATCGACATTCTTCGTTTTCACTTTCACCGACTGCGCATCGGTGTTGACCGTGATCTCGGCGAAAATAATTTCATTGCTTCCTTCGAAATTCATTCGCCTGTTCACCGATTTGATGCGCGCATTCAATTCGGAAAGATGAAAGGGTTTGGTGAGATAATCATCAGCACCCAGTTCAAGTCCGGCGACTTTATCGTCGAGTGAATTCTTTGCGGAAATAATAATGACTCCGGCTTTCGAACGATTCTTTTTCAATTGGCGGATGATCTCGAGCCCATTTCCGCCCGGAAGCGTTATGTCGACCAACACACAATCGTAATCGTGGCTTCCTGCTTTGTCCTCTGCTTTCCTGAAATCAGAGGCCGATTCCACTACATGCCCTTCGTTGTGGAGAAACTGTTTCACAGTCTTCCGCAATTCCGGTTCGTCTTCTATGAGCAGGATCTTCATGGTACGAATCTAAGTTAGGAATCTGGAGAGAACCTGAACAGCGACAATTCAGCGCTTTTTTTCTTTCGGAATGGAATCGGGATACTGCAATTCCATTGCTTTGCGATTTTCCATTGCCCAGTCCGCTACTGTCTTTTTCTGCGCGTCGGTAAGAATAGCATAACGATGGATCCAGAGATAGGAATCGAGCGGCATTTCCCCTTCATTTATTTCATCAGCGATCTGTTTGAATTTTCTCATCTTCCGCTGAATTCCATACGTAGTGAATTGAGAAAAATTCAAAGCACGTTTTCCGTCACTCACATGCCCGGCCATCCACCAGCCCACTGGTTGAATATTCGTGTACCAGGGATATTCCGTGTGATCGGAATGACAATCATAACAGGATGTTTCAAGTACTGTTTTCACTTCGGGAGAAACAGTGGTGTAATGCGTGATATCGTTCGGTCCATCGGCTGAACCTGTATTCCTGGAAGGACGATAGAATTGTATTGCGACAAACAGGATCAGGAGGAATAAGCCGATCTGTTTTTTCTTTGCGGCGATCTTGCGGAAGATTTTTTTCATTTACGGCGATTTGATGCAAAGATGAGAAATTATTCCGCGCCGCTCTCCTCCTGCACGACCTTCCGTAATGTATTCACAAAAGTTTCCACGGGTTGCGCACCCGAGACCGCGTATTTTCTGTTGAACACAAAGAAGGGCACACCCCGCACTCCGATCTGTGTTGCTTCACGGATATCCTGTTCAACATCCATCACCGCTTCTTCCGAGTCAAGAAATTGTTTCGTTTCCTCCGCATCAAGTCCTGCGGAAACAGCGATCTTCTCCAGAACTTTTCTATCTGCCAGGTCTTTTCCCCCGAGAAAATAGGCTGAGAAGAGTTTCTCTTCCACTTCATCCTGCTTCCCTTTTTTCTTTGCGAATTGGGAAAGACGGTGAGCGCCGAATGTATTTGCAATGACAACATCATTCATTTTATAATTCAGTCCGGCATCTGCAGCCATCGCGGTAACATGCGCATTCATTTCCTTCGCCCACTCCACTGTCTGTCCTTTCCGTTCTGCGAGATACTGGTGAATATTTTTTCCGGGCTGAGAAACCGTGTCGGGCGATAATTGAAAACTCTTCCATTCCACTTCCACATTTTTTTCAAGACCAGAATTCTTCAGCGCCTTTTCAAAGTGCCGTTTACCGATGTAACAGAACGGACATGCAAAATCGGACCAGATCTCAACTTTCATATGTTTGATAAATTATAATGTTTGTTTTTATGCGGGAAGGATCACAGATCGTTACAGAGAATACCGATTACAGATTCAGACGGATTTACGGTGTAATGATCTGTACATCTGTTTACATCCGTAATCTGTAATCTCCGTAGTAAATCTGTAATCCTCCCCCAATTTACAGTTGGTATTAATGATCACCCCACTCTGAATCCGCGGTTACTGAACGCAGGCAACAATTCTTCGAAAGTGTGTTCGATATTTTCATCTTTATCCGCAAGACCGAGTGAATAAAGCATCGGAACATAATGATCGGGAGTTGGAGCTGCGGTCAACCCCAACGGATGCTTTTCATAATTCACGAGTGCTTCAAAATCGCGTTCTTCGAGTTTCTTTTTCACCCACGCGTCGAATTCAGGTTCCCATCCATACAATTTCATATCACCACCGAACATTTTCGGAACAGCAGCTTTCAGATTGTGAACGATCGATCCGCTGCCGATGATGAGCACACCCTTTTCGCGAAGTGACTTTAATTGTTTTGCGAGATCATAGTGATATTGTGCCGACTGATAATAATCGATACTCATCTGGAAAACCGGCACATCTCCATTCGGGAAATAGTGACGCAGGATCGGCCACGAGCCATGATCAAGCCCCCATTCTTTTGTTTCATGAATAGCCGGCGAAAGTTTCGCCACCTCATGCGCATACACGGGTGATCCGTGAACGGGATACTGGATCTCGTAATACTGTTTTGGAAACCCGGAATAATCGTGAATGGTTTCCTGCACTTCGCCCACATTCACGAACGTTCCGCGTGTGCACCAGTGTGCAGAGATGACCACGACCGCGTTGATGGAAAATTCATCGCGTATTTTTTTACTCACTTGTCCGAGCGAAGTAAAAAAAGGAGTTGCGTTAAGATCAGAAAGCGCCTCCATGGGATTACCATGCGACGTGAAAAGCACAGGCATCTTCTTCGTGGAAGAAAATCCATTCGTTATTTTCTTCAGCTCGCCTGTTTCCATGCCTGTTCTTCTTTTTTGATAAAATTAGCAGGTTTCTTCTTCGATGCGATGCGCGCATCAATACTGTAAGGTCCTGCACCGAAATAAGCGATCATGAGTGCTCCTCCTGTCAGCGCAATGTTCTTCATGAACATCGATAGCTGCATCTGCATCATCATCGGGTCGGTAACTGCCCAGAATTTATGCATCATAAAGGTGACGGGAATGAGAAACAGAATGATCAGCCACGCTCCGGCCTTTGCTTTGTATCCTGCGAGAATGCTCAACGCACCGGCAGCCGCGATCACCCCGGACAGCGGGACAAGGAATCCCGCCATCGGAACGCCCATCGACGCCGCGTAATCGATCCCTCCCCTGGAAAAATGTCCCATTACTGCTGAGAGAAACAGGAGTGAGAAGAAGATCCGTCCTATTAACGGTATTGTTTTCATGGCTTTGTGATTTTATATGTATCTACAAATATACAACCTGTTCGGTATACAAAATATATTGCTATACTATTGTATACCGGTATACTATGGTATACCAATCGGGGTTCACCGTATATTTGCAGCATGGCAATCCTGAAATATGATCCGGCCAGGCCGGAAAGTGCGGCGTCCTGCAAATCGAAATTGCTGGCGGTGAGCGACGCGTTGTATGTCCTCAGCGGCAAATGGAAACTGCAGATCATCATCGCCCTTTCGCACGGGCACAAGCGCTTCAAGGAATTACAGCGGGAAGTTCCGGGCATCACGGCGCGAATGCTCTCGAAAGAATTGCGTGATATGGAAATGAACCAGCTCGTGACACGCACCGTGTATAACACCGTTCCCGTCTCCGTAGAATATGAACTGACGAAGTACGGACTCTCACTCGACAAGGTCATTGAATCACTTCACCATTGGGGAGCGAAACACCGGAACAAGCTGAAGGCGGCGAGGCAATAAAATTATCAGTGCCGAAATTGATCCAGGAATAATGGTAATTTCGCAGCATCAGTTTGCGCACGTGTTGTAACTGGTAGCCAAGCCAGACTTAGGATCTGGTGCCGCGAGGCGTGGGGGTTCGAGTCCCTCCGTGCGCACAAACAGAAAAACCGGATAATTATCCGGTTTTTTTTATTGCAAATAAAACTGCTGTATCCTTTGCGCCAGCAAATGCGGATTCTCAAAAGGCAGATAATGCCCGCAATTTTCCGCGATCTCCGTTTTCACTCCGGGAATATTCTTCTTCGCGTCATTCACCACATCATGGATCGTCATTGCCGGGTGAAGCATTTTGTTCGGGATGAGCCGGTCTGCATTCCCATAAATTAAGAACACCGGCATTTTCAATTGTGGAAGAAATTGAAATGGGTTCTCGCTGAGCATTCCTCTCATGCAGGAGAAAAGTGTTTCGGTGAATTTTCCGAAATTCTCTTTCTGCTGTTCGAG
>DATJEX010000111.1:0-7962 GCA_035496135.1 Bacteroidia bacterium | reverse complement strand
ATTCTCCATTCTCCATTCTCCATTCTGAATTAATGGATCATCTTCCACACCATCTCCTTCAGTAATTCTCCATCGTCTGCGCTCGCGTTATCCACGCCTTTCCAGCGCATATCATATTCACGCAGGATGCCGATCACCTGGCGGACCTTTCCGAGCGGATAATTTTTCGCGGCGATCACATAATCATTGACGAAAAAAGGATGAACGCCCATTAACCGCGCAACCGCATCTTTCGACTTGTCGGTGGCGAAATGGAACTGCATCACCTTCACAAAATAACCGAACAGCACGCCCATCGTCACCGGCATCGGGTGTTCTTTTGAATTCGCGGCGAAATAATTCACGATGCGATTCGCTTTCAACACATCCCGTTTGGAGATCGCATCACTCAATTCGAACGTATTGAAATCTTTACTGATGCCGATGTTCTGCTGGATGTGATCGGGTGTGATCTCCGTTCCGGGCGGAATGTTGATCATCAGTTTCTCGAGTTCATTCACGATCTTCCCGATGTCCGTTCCGAGAAATTCGGTGAGCATCTGCAGCGCTTTGGGTTCGGCGGAATATTTTTTTTCCTTCAGGTAACCCGCGATCCAGTCGGGGATCTTGTAATCGCGCAGTTTTTCCGACTCGAACAGCACACCTTTTTTCGTGACGACTTTCTTCAGCGCCTTTCGGCCATCGAGTGTTTTGTATTTGTAACAGAGAACGAGGAGCGTTGAATCGAGCGGATGTTCGGCATACGAGGCGAGATCGTCAATGTCTTTTACATTCTGCGCTTCCTTGATGATGAGCACCTGTTTGTCCGACATCATGGGATAACGTTTCGCTTCACTGATAATCGTGTTCACGTCCACATCACGCCCGTAAAGAACCGTCTGGTTGAATTCCTTCTCGCTTTCATCAAGCACGTTCTTCTCAATGTAATCTGATATCAGGTCAATGAAATACGGTTCATCACCACTCAGCACGTAAATCGGCTTGTAATTCTTCTTCTTCAGGTCGGAAAGAATGCTGCTGTGATCCATCGGACAAATTTATCCCGAACGGAGCTGGTAAAATGACGATTGGAAAATTTGTTGAGAAGTTAACTGCTCAGCTCTTCGCGCTCGCATGCCCGCCAGCGTGTGCATGTCCGTGAAAGCTGATGTGAAAGAGTCCGTGGCCGGAGTAAGCACTCCTCGACTTCAGCCCGGATTTTTTCTTGTTGCTTTTCATCCGGTGTTTTCTTGCCTGGCGTTCCGGTGCACTCATTCCTTTTCCTCCTTTTCGGAGTTTGCCGTTACTATTGTAAGTAGCGAGTGTTGGATTCAGACCTGAACAGACTTTTTCCGTGCCGCACGAGACCATCAGGAACATCAGGAGGGAAAAACAGATGGCAACAGATCGGGGCATACGGCTTCTTAATTAGGGTTTACGAATTAAGATAATTTTCAGCACTAAGCAAAGTTTTTCTTGTGCACACGCGTTTCATTCCAACACTACGCCTTTTTCTCAGAAATAAAGATGCTTAACGGTCAAGCCGTTATTGATAAGTTCCTGGAGCGAATCGATGCCGATGCGCAAATGAACATCGACGAAATTCTTCGTGACTTTCTTGTCGCTCTCTTCCGTTTTCACACCTTCGGGAACCATGGGTTGATCGGAAACGAGCAGTAATGCGCCGGTCGGGATCTCATTGTGAAAACCGACGGAAAAAATAGTGGCGGTCTCCATGTCGATCGCCATCGCACGAACTTTTCGAAGGTATTCCTTGAACTCACTGTCATGCTCCCACACCCTTCGGTTCGTGGTGTACACGGTGCCGGTCCAGTAATCTTCGGAATGATTGCGGATGGTGGTCGATATTGCTTTCTGCAGATTGAACGCAGGCAACGCGGGAACTTCCGGCGGAAAATAATCATTGCTCGTACCGTCACCGCGAATGGCAGCGATCGGGAGAATGAGATCGCCGATGTTGTTTTTCTTTTTCAGTCCGCCGCATTTACCGAGGAACAGCACGGCTTTCGGTTCGATCGCCATGAGCAGATCCATCACGGTGGCAGCGGTCGCACTTCCCATTCCGAAATTGATGATGGTTATTCCACCAGCATGAGCGGTTTGCATCGGGCGATCCATTCCGTTCACGGGCACATTATGGATCTCTGCAAATCGAATGACGTAATTGGAAAAATTGGTAAGAAGAATATACTTTCCGAAATTCTTCAGTGGTTCGCCGGTATAGCGCGGAAGCCAGTTGGCAACGATCTCTTCTTTAGTCTTCATAGGGACGATTACGGATATGCGGTTTACAGATCTTACTGCATTGTTCTGGTCACTGAAATTGCCGCTGGTAACTGTACATGCGAAGATACGGGAATGCCGGCATTCGGAATCCCGGTTTACTTTCTGATAAAGAATGGGAACGTTCCGGTAAGATTGCCTTCTCCATACCGATCGGTGATCGTGTAATTGAGCAGAAAATCCCCGCCTTTGTTCAAACCGAAACTGCTGTTCGTGCTGAACGGGATGGTGATCTGTTTTTTGTAAACAGCAGGATCGACTCCCGCGGAATCCCCGGGAATGAGATCGGTTTTTTCAAAGTAGACATAACCCGAATGATCGGTGATGGAAATGGTGATCATGGGGCTAATTTTCTTTTTTCTCAATTTGAAACCTTTCGGTTTAAGTAAAACGAGTTTCAGATCATGATTCTTGCTTAACCAATATCCCGTTGTTGTGTCTGTTCCGTCGAGCAGCACCACATCTTTGATCGTGATCCCATTTTCGGAGTAAGAAGGCGAAACAGACATGTCGGGAACCGTGTAATCGTTCGAACTGTCATGGTCATAAATTCCCGGAATGATCTTCATCACATCCGAATCATAATACGGAATGACCAGGTTGTCCGTTGTTTCATGCGATTCATTACACGATTTTGCAAGAGAAGCAATGATGGTGATGACAAGGAAAAAAGAAAAAACAAAACAACCGATCACTTTCCCCGGCGATTTAGAATCATCCTTGTCATCTGATTCATACGTATTGTATTCTTCCTGCCTGAAATTGGTATCGGGAGCTGCGACTTTATGATCGGCGGGAAGCGGGTCGGGTTCGTCTTTGTAAGTGCCGCCGCAGAAACTGCATTTGTAAAGACCGGCACCGATCTGTTTGAGATCATTTCCGCCGCATTGCGGACAAATCAGTTTTTCAAGTGCCATCAGGAAAAGGGTTGATCAAATATAGACAGAGTTCATCCGGTTAAAGAAATATACTTTAAAATTGCACCATGAGTGTTGGATTGAATTTTCCGGAATACAGTTTCAGAACAAGAGCGATAGAAGAGAAGAAAGAGATCTTCGATGAAGTGCGCAAGAGCTGGGTGTCGCTCACGCCCGAAGAACTCGTTCGGCAACATGTGCTGCGGTGGATGACCGAAGTGAAAAAATATCCGGCGTCATTGCTTGCAGTGGAAAAGACGATTGAAGTGAACGGTTTGAAAAAACGCTGCGACATCATCGCGTATTCAAAAAGCGGAAAACCGATCGTGATCGTCGAATGCAAAGCACCGGATGTGAAGATCACGCAGGAAGTTTTTGACCAGGCGGCGCGATATAATCTCGTGCTCGATGCGCGATTGTTCCTGCTCACGAATGGGATCAGCCATTATTGCTGCCAGCTCGATC
Organism: Bacteroidia bacterium; assembly: GCA_035496135.1. Classification (GTDB taxonomy): domain Bacteria; phylum Bacteroidota; class Bacteroidia; order Palsa-965; family Palsa-965. The sequence goes on along the minus strand of DATJEX010000111.1, from coordinate 4,297 downwards.
ATTCGGTCAAAGCCTATCGTTTTCTCAGGGAATTACCGGCCTATATTTCTACTTAAATTTTCACCAGATGAAAAAATTCCTCGTTATCCTCTTCTCCGCATTTGTGGTTTTTCAATCGTGCAAAACAAAAGGCACAGGCACGCTCGAGATCACGCTGGAAGTGGAGCGCGCACATGCGAGCCAGGATGAGATGGATAAAATGAAGACCATTCTCACCCAGCGGCTGATCAAATTCGGAATTGATGAAGAAGATATTTCCTTCACCACGAAAGAGAACCGGTTGATCTTCGATCTGAAAGAAGAGAGCAATTACAAAAAATTCGACCGGTCGATGATCAGGAGATTGCTGATGTCATCCGCCGATCTGCAGTTCTGGGAAACCTATTCGCTCAGTGATGTAGGCACTGCGATCAATAAATTCCTGGATGATTCGGCAGGATTGGAGGCGTGGAAAAGAATTCAACCGGTTTTCCAGCTCGGCGTTTCCGGAAATACTTATCCCAACTCCTGTGAAATGGGAACATGCAACCTGCGTGATACGACAGCGGTCAGTTATTTTTTTGATTCACTGAGGCAGATCGGAATATTTCCGGCAGACCTGAAATTCGGATGGAATGAAACCTACGCGCAGGATGGACAACCGATCAGCCATTTGATCATGATGAAAAAAACAGGAACAGGCGGAGCGAGCATGGATTTTCCAACGATCGAGGATGTTGAGACAACTTCCGCTGGTGATGGATCGGTCAGCCCTGTTATCAGTGGAAAAATGACGGGCAGTTTCAAAGATCAATGGGCGCGTCTCACAAAAGCGAACATCGGTAAACAGATCGCGATCACACTGGACGGGATCGTGATGACGTATCCGACCGTTCAATCGGAAATTCCGGAAGGCGGATTCAGCATTACCGGTTCGTTCACGGTGGACGAGGCGAATGAACTGGTCAGTGTTTTGAGCGCCGAACATCTTCCGGGCCGCATCTATATCGTGGAGGAAGACTTGCTTCCTTAATTTCTGATTTTTTCCGTTTTTATCAGGCATCATTTTTCTCCCGGATTGTTGGAGTAATGTCAATTCCTGTTTTGTTTTTCAACCAATTATGGAATTTGTCCCTTTTTGTCCCCATTTTACCGACAAACTGAATTCCCGGCTCTATTCCAGCTTTGATTTTCAGAATGTTATCAATACATTCGTAGTTCCCGAAAAAACGATCAAACAACTCAAACCTGACCTAATCCAATTACATGAAAAGGATCATTACTCTTTCGATCGCATGCGCATTCGTCGGTTCCGTTTTCGCTAAGAATCCGAACGCACCAAGCATCCCTTACAAACAGAAACATACGCCGGTTAGCGAATTGACACCGGACGATTACATGGCGAATACCATGATCCTGAACGTGCTTCCTGAATTCAGGGATCAATGCACGGATAACAGTATCAATATTCCGGAAGTGAATGATTTCCTCGCGATGATCGGTTCGGTGAATGTTCAGCGCAAATTCACGCACAGCAAACGTCCTGATAAAAAGTTCAACGACTGGGGCGCCCCGATGATCGACATCACGCTCATCTACGAGATCAAATTCACCAGCGCGATGAATCTCGATAAAGCCATTTCGAAAATGTTCGATCTCGGATATTTCGAATATGTCGAGCCGCATTACATCGAACACATTGCACTTATCCCGACAGATGCTTCGGCGACCAACGCGCAATCATATTATATCTACATCACACATTGCGCCGGAAGCACACAGAGCGGATGGGATATCAGCACCGGAAGTTCTTCTGTTACCATCGGTATTGTTGATACCGGAACAGAATTGACACACGCCGATCTCACCAACCAGATCCAGCATAACCTCGCCGATCCGATCGGTGGAGGTGATAATGATAATGACGGGTATGTCGACAATTACAACGGATGGGATGTTGCGATGAACGACAATGATCCAACATGGCAGGGCAATGCGCATGGTGTCGCAGTTTGCGGTGACGCGGATGCACAGGTGAACGGTGGTGGAAGTGTTGCGGGTCCCGGATTCAATTGCAAATTCCTTCCGGTGAAGATCGCTGATGCGAGCGGAGCACTCACTGCATCTTATGATGGTATCGTTTACGCGGCCGATCATGGCGCGGATGTGATCAACTGTTCATGGGGCGGAGTAGGTGGAGGTTCATACGGGCAGAGCATCATCGATTACGCAACCAACAACCAGGATGCACTCGTTTGCTGCGCAGCCGGAAATGATGGTATCGACGAACTTTTCTATCCTTCCGGTTATGATAATGCGATGAGTGTATGTGCTACCACCAACACCGATGCACACGCTTCATTCACGAATTACAATTACACGGTTGATGTCGCTTCTCCAGGAAACAGCATCTATTCCACATGGAATGGCAACAGCTACTGGCCGAACAGCGGTACCTCGATGGCTTCTCCTGTTTGCGCGGGTATCTGTGCAGTCGTGCGCGCGTTCTATCCTTCCTACAATGCGATGCAGACCATGCACCGTGTAATGCAGACCGCGGATAATATTTATTCTGTTTCCGGAAATACTTCAGCGATCTATACCGACAAACTCGGTTCGGGCCGTGTGAATCTTTACCGCGCACTTACCGATCCTGTTGTGGAATCGGTCGGGTACAGCAATATCGCATTCACCGATAATAATGACAATGCTTTTGTTGCCGGCGATACACTTCGCCTCACCGGATTGTTCACCAACTATCTCGCGACCACAACGAATCTCGTTGGAACGCTCAGCGTGGTTAGTGGTGGAACATATGTTTCATTGCTGGATAATTCTACAACAGTAGGAGCGTTGGGAACAATGGGAACTGCAACACACACCGCTGATCCTTTCCAGATCAAAATTCTTCCTGCTGCCCCTGTCAATGCCGATGTGGTTTTCAAACTGACGATGACCGATGGTGCGTATTCCACGAACGTTTACTTCGATGTGATCGTGAATGTGGATTATATCAACGTTACCGTTAACGACGTTTGGACGACCATTACCAGCAAAGGACTCATCGGTTACAATCAGCCAAGCCAGGCGCAGGGACTCGGATTCGATTACCAGCACGGTGGAACGCTCATGTATGAGTCTTCCCTCATGATCGGAACTTCTTCTACAAAAGTGAACGACATGGTTCGTGGTGCTACAGCAGGAAATACCGATGTGGATTTTGCATCGCAGGTTGCGGTTCGCCAGCAAACAACTACACCGGTTTCCGATTTCGATACCTATGGCTGGTTCCGCGACAACGTTTCTACTACCCCGCTTCCGGTAACAGTTCACCACACTTCTTATGCGTGGACACCGGTTCCGCACAGTAAATATGTGATCGTTCAGTACGTGATCAAGAATACCGGCGCTTCTACGCTCAGCAATCTTTACGCGGGAATTTTCTCCGACTGGGATGTGGATGCTGCAACGTATGCGAATGACAAAGCGGCTTTTGATGCTGTGAATAAAATGGGTTATGTATGGTGTACGAACGCAGGCGGAAAATATGTGGGCATCAAATTGCTCACCAACACCGCTCCTGTGAATCACTACGCTATCGATAACGTTTCCGGTGGAGGCGGTGGAGTTGATATCACTGCAGGTTTCACCACCGCACAGAAATACACGGTACTTTCTACTTCACGCGCTACGGCTGGTGGAGCAGGCACAGGTAATGATGTATGCGATGTGGTAAGTTCCGGCCCATTCACGATCTCTGCCGGCGACTCTGTAAAAGTGGCGTTCGCGCTTCTTGCAGGAGACGACCTTACCGATCTTCAGAACAGCGCTGTTGACGCACAAAGCCAGTATGATAATCTTATTCTGGGCATCGCGGATAACGCAGAAGGAGATCCAAGCGGATTGTTCATGTATCCGAATCCGACTTCGGGCGAAATGATGATCAATTATTCTGTGGCAGAAGCAGGAAATACGGAATTGAAAATTCTCAACGCTTCAGGACAGGTTGTCCGCCTGATCTCTACCGGTGATAAACAGCCTGGAGATTACGTGGAGCAATTCGATGGTTCAAGCCTTGCGGATGGCATCTATTTCCTCCAGTTCACTTCCAATGGAAATGTTTCGACAAGGAAAATGGTGATCTCTCACTAAGCAGAAATTCTTTACAAAGAAAGAGCTCTCCACACCGGGGGGCTCTTTTTTTTAGGAGAAGGGTTACTGATTCGTATGGAGAATACGGATTACGAATTGAAACAGATTTACAGAGTGAAAACGTTCAATCTGATTCTGTCCTGGTAGACTCAAAAAATGCCATCTC
>DATJEX010000110.1:0-6432 GCA_035496135.1 Bacteroidia bacterium | reverse complement strand
CACACGAGCACGGAGCTTCACAACAACTTTTATTTTTCATCGGTCGATCCACTCTTTAAAGTAGGAGACTGGACTTATTCCGATCATCATTTGTTCTCGGTGGACCTGGGAAGTGATACCAATTCGCTTTTTGAAGATCCGTTGTTCTCCGACCTCGCAGATTATAATTTTCACCTGCAGGGAGGTTCTCCCGCTATCGATGCAGGAGAAATGAATTACCTGGCTTCCTATTCTGAAACAGATATGGATTCGATGACACGTGTGCAGAACGGCCGTGTAGACGCCGGTGCGGATGAATACGGAACTGCTGTTGGTATCGAAGTGCCTGCGGTGAATGCTGCTTATAGTTTTCTCTTTGACCGCGCAACGAATGACGTCAGCGTTTCCTTCACCCAACCGTGCAAGGGACTTTACCGGAATGTGATGCTTTATTCATCTGACGGAAAAACCATCGAGATCAAACAACGCACCGGCCCGGCAGAAACACTGCACTTCAATGTGAGTTCGCTTCCTCCCGGAACTTATATGATCTTCCTGCAGGCGGAAAGTGTGGCGTGGAAATTCGTGAAATAGGATACGAACGGCGAACGTTTACCTGCCTACCGGCAGGCAGGCGAAACTACGAGCCCCGAAATTCACCAATGAAAAACCGCGGACCTTTTCGTAAAGTCCGCGGTTCATAGTTTAGTGCCTGGTTCGCTGTTCGTACCCGCTATTAATTCATCGGAACTTCGATCAGCATCAATTCCGTTCCCGGTTCTACGGCAATGGAAATTTTTTCCGACTCCCACACTCCGATCGCATCGCGTTTTCCCGCTTTGTTTTCACCAATGGAAATATTTCCTTCTATCACGAATGCGTAAACGCCGTTCCCTTTCTTGTGGATCGTGTAATCGACATTCGCCGGTCTTGAAAATGCACCGAGTGAATACCAGGCATCCTGGTTGATCCACAATGTATCTCCACTCTTCTCCGGCGAAACGATCGTGCAGAGTTTATCCATCCGGTTTTCTTTAGCGAAAACTTTCTGATCGTAACGCGGCGTGATATCTTTCTCTTTCGGGAAAACCCAGGTCTGAAAAAGTTTCACCGGCTGCGATTTGGAACCGTTGAATTCGGAATGATAAACGCCTGTTCCCGCCGACATGATCTGTACTTCTCCCACGCTGATCGTGCCGTTCCCACCGGTGCTGTCCTTGTGTTCGAGCACGCCATCAATAGGAATCGTTACGATCTCCATATTATCATGCGGATGCATGCCGAATCCCATTCCTGGAGCGACCGTGTCGTCGTTGAGTACGCGAAGCATTCCGAAATGGACCTTCGATGGATCGTACCACGATGCAAAACTGAATGAATGATATGCGTTCAACCAACCGTGATCCGCGTGGCCGCGTTCGTTAGCGGGATGGAAAATGGTTTTCATGCTGAACTCCTTTCTTTTTTATTATTTCAATAATGGAACTTCGATGTCGATGATCACTTCATCATTACCCGTCGGACTTTTCTTTCCCACACCATAATCACCGGAATAAAGATCGAGTCTTCCTTTCATCGTTGCATTTCCTTTATCGTCGGTGATATAGTTGAACGGAATGCTGACCTCGTGAATGGAATCACGCATCGCGAGTTTTCCCATCGCGACAAAACCGGTATCCGTTTTCGCGACCGATTCAGCGGTGAACGTAATGAGTGGATGATTCTTCGCATCGAAGAAATCAGGTGTCTTGAGATGTTCGTTCAGTTTATCAATTCCCGTGTTGATCGTGTTCACATCAATCGTGGCTTTGATCTGCGCAAGTTCCGGATGAGCCGCATCGAAATCGACAGTCGCGACCAATCCGCCGAGCGTGCCTTCCTTATTCCCTTTCGGAACAGAGAAATGGATCTTCGCATTGGTAACATCCACATTCCATTTCACGTTGATGAAACGGAAAGCGAAAAGGAGCGTCAAGACTCCGATCGTGACACAAAGGACAAAAAATTTAGGGCTTTTCATGGTTGTATAATTATATGTATATACATACAAAAGTAAAACAATTTTTCCGGCTGTGCAATGCACAGGAGAAGCCGTATGATCAGCCTCTCAGTTTATCGAGTAGGTCACTGACCAGTTTCGCTTCCGCTTCGCTGATCGTTTTCAGCGAATTGGTCCATTCCGTTTGAAACTGATCAAGTTCCGTGAGCAGGTCAAGTCCCTTCTTTGTGATCTTCACATCCATTTGCCTGCGGTCTTCGGGGCAGATCTTTCTGCTCACAAGCTTTTTGAGCAGCAGTTTGTCAATGAGACGTGAAGCGTTGGAATTTTTATCGAGCATACGTTCCTGGATGAGTCCGACCGTCGCCGCATTGGGCGATTGTCCGCGGAGAATGCGCAGTACATTGTATTGTTGCGTGGTGATCCCGTATTTCCTGAGGCCCCGTCCATGGATCGTTTCGAGCCAGGAAGACGTGAACATGATGTTCAGCGCCAATCGGTGATAATTATTCGCGAATTGTTTCTGTTTGATCTCGTCCTCAAGTTTCATCTCGGAAATTCGTACTGATTCACGCAAAATTAACAGAAATAAATCAGCAGGGAAAAAACTTACTATTACTGGTAGTGTATCAGTTTTCATCCACGCACAAGCATGTGTCGGGCGAAAACACCGCGACGCCACGCAACCGGATACACGACCCTACTTCTGGAAGAAGTGGAGTTTGATCAGATCTTTCAGGTAATACCGCTTGCCGTCTTTCTCAGCGGTGATGAACGCATCGGTCTGTCCGGCGGCGATGATCTTCTGCTTATAAGCTTCAGCTTCCCGAAGCGTTTCGAATTTTCCCATTGTGAAGCGTGTCACGTGATCGTCGAGAATGATCTTGTCGATCGGCCCCAATTCATGCAGCGGAGTAGAATTATAATGCTCGGGGAAATTATACGCCGCGATCTGCACACGGAAATAAAGTCCGGGTGATTTCGAGTCACCGTAAATTTTCATGAGCAATGCATAATCGATCGGATCCTGCAGGAGAATATCGGCGGAATCGAGATTCATGTGATGGAACATTACCGTATCGATCAATTTCGGGCGGACATTTTTCAACAGGAACGAATCGGAATAAAAGACTTCGTTCAGCGACATTTTCTGCATCTCCCCGATCTCATCCGCTGCGATCACCGTATCGATCTGCGGATGTCCTTCGAGCATGAAAGAAACCTTGTAATGACGGCCCTGCGGAAGTGTGATCAGGTATTTTCCATTCACACCATTGCTGTTGATGTTCACATCGGGCAATTTGGAAAGGAGATCCTGGATGCGGATCTGCACTGCAACTGGCATGGTGTCGAGTGTGGTCATTCCCGACAAAAGGATTACGTTGCTGGATGTCATGTTGAAACTTGTTTCCACGAGATAAATATCCTGCTGCCCCATTCCACCCGATTTTCCGGAAGAATAATATCCGTGATGGCCATCTGTCCCGAGCACAAAATATTTATCGTCACCCGGAGTATTGATCGGGTAACCGAGGTTCTCCGGATCGGAACATTTCACGAATGTGGAATCGACCTGCGTTAATTCTGTCCGGAACACATCGTATCCTCCCATGCTCTTGTGCCCCTGTGAAGAAAAGATCAGTGTAGTTCCGTTCGGGTGAAGGAAAGGCGCATCTTCATCGAACGCTGTGTTTACAGTTGCACCGAGATTTTTTGCATGTGTGTAATTCCCGCTCGAATCACGTGTCGCCATCCAGAGATCACGTCCGCCATATCCACCCGGCCGTTCACTCGCAAAATAGATCGTATTCATGTCAGAAGAGAATGCTGCGCTTCCCTCCCAGCTCGGTGAATTCACTTCGCCGCCAACCGGAACCGGTTTGTCCCAATAGAATCCTTCGAGATCGCTGAGATAAATATCACCGTTGCCCGCCTGGTCTTTGTAAATGATGAGATGTTCTCCGTCGTTTGAAATCCCTATGCATGCATCATGGCCGTTGGTGTTGATCGTCGTATCAAGCGGAAGCGGCGTCGCCCATTTCCCATTATCGCGATACGTCATGAATACATCTTCGAAATACGTTCCCGCTGAATCGGGATAACCCGGGTAACTCTGTTTGCCCCCTGTACTCGCTTCGCCGCAATAGGTGAACCACATGACGGAATCATCGAGTGAAATGACCGGAACATATTCTGAATTTTCGGTGTTCACCGGGTCACCGAGATTGGTGATCTGCGCATCGACCGGGTGAGCGGTAAGATCGATCGCGTTGATGCAATATTCCCGCAATCGTCCCGCCTCCACGAGTTTCGCATGCGAATTGTTTTTCTGGTTGGCGAAATTATTCAGGCAAATGATCGCGCTGTCGTATTTTTCATTCAGGTGATAGGCGTGCGCGAGGTAAAGATCGATGTCTGCCGCCTTCGGATTTTTCTTTTTGGTGCGTTGCAGATAAAGGAGCGCCGAATCCGTTTCATCACTTTTATAAAGCAGGCAAATGCCTACGCGGAACAACAGGTAATCATTCGATCCGTATTTCGGAAGCAGTGTGCGGTAAAGTGGTAACGCCTGCAGGTAATTTCCTTCGTCGAAATACTGTTCTGCTTCCGCAAAATTCTTCATCGCCGTTTTATCCTTGCGGTAGCCTTTTCCCAGGTCGATATCCTGGGCTGCAGCGATCCCTGCAAAAAGTAAAAACAGGAAAACAAAAAAGATCCGTGTTTGGCGCATATGGGTCATGCAGAGACCAAGTTACATATTTATTCAGTCGTGAATCAAGTGGTCATTCCTTTCGCCGCAAGCCATCCCGTCGTCCATGCCGCCTGGAAATTGAATCCGCCTGTTACCGCATCAATGTCGAGTACTTCTCCCGCAAAATAAAGATCTTTCACGATCGTGCTTTCCATCGTTCGGAAATCGATCTCCTTCAGTGAAACTCCGCCGCACGTGACGAATTCCTCTTTGAAAGTCGTCTTGCCATTCACTTCATATTCATCAGCGGCCAATGCAGCCGCCAGTTTTTCGATCTGTGTTTTTTTCATATCGGCCCAGTTCATTTCATCATCAATTCCGCAGCGATGAACCAGAAATTGCCAGAGCCTTCTCGGCAGATTGAATTTTGTATTCGCAAAAACAGTTTGTGCTCCTTCATTTTTACGCGTTGCCTCAATTTCTTCCACCACATCATTCACCTCATCCAGTCCGCACCAGCTGATGATCGTCCGGAACTGGTAATTCCTTTTCCCGATCTCGCGCGCACCGAAAGATGAAGCTTTCAGAATGGCCGGACCACTCATCCCCCAATGGGTGATGAGCAGTGGTCCGCTTGTTTCGATGGAAGTTCCTTTGATCTTCACGATCGCGTGCTCTACGCTCACGCCCATGAGCGAAGTGATCTTATTTCCCGGCATGTTGAATGTGAAGAGTGATGGCATAGGCGGAATAATGCTGTGTCCGAATCTCCCGAGATGATCGTATGAACTCAATTTGGGAGAACCACCATGCGCGATGAGTAATTTTCTGCAGAAGAATTCTTCGCTGTTCTTTGACGTGAGTTTCCAGTTCTTCTCCTGTTTTTCAAAACGAACAATTTCTGTATTGCGGATGATCTCCACGTTATTTTCTTCCGCTTCCGTGAGCAGGCATTGTGCGATGGTGCGCGAATCATCCGTTACGGGAAACATTCTTCCGTCTTCTTCAGTATGCATTTCCACACCGCGCTGGTAAAACCAGTCGATCGTATCGCCCGTGGAGAATTTTGAAAAAGGCCCGAGCAATTCTTTTCCGCCTCTCGGGTAATTCGTGATCAACTCTTTGTTATCAAAACAGGCATGCGTCACATTGCACCTTCCTCCTCCGGAAACGAGGACTTTCTGCAGAATTTTCCCGCTCTTCTCGATGATGGCAATTTTCATTCCCGGCGAAAAAGCAGCAGCATTCACCGCTGCAAAAAATCCGGCAGCGCCTCCGCCGATCACAAGAATGTCGTACTTCTTTTCCATTCGCCCTGCAAGTTCTGCAAAAAGGCTGACAGTTATTCGAAAATGTGGGGCGGTTAACGGCAAGATGAATAAAAGAGAAACTGTAGCTGTAATTTAACATCATGCTTCCCGCACGAAAGAAAATCATAATCCCGTTTCTATTCGCCTGTTGTTTGATACGGCTGAATGCGCAGGTAACGTACGACAGCACGCAGATCATCTATCACTTCACCGACCATTACGGAGGCGGTGATTGTTTCAGCGAAAGCACCGATATCCGGTTTCCGAAGATCAAGTGTCCCGATCGTTCCATTTCGCAAAAGCTGAATGACTCTATCATTTCGCTCCTTAAAAATTATTGGTTCAGCGAAGAGATCCCAATGGATTCTGTCCTGGATCTTACCGGCGTATACGATCTTTCACCACTCCCGCCTGAAACGGATAGCACAAACGATTGCGATTTCAACTCCTCA
>DATJEX010000109.1:0-4525 GCA_035496135.1 Bacteroidia bacterium | reverse complement strand
ATTTGTGCTAACCTGTCTGCCGGTAGGCAGGTCCGTGACCAGTTTTTGTTTTTGGAGCAAAACCTGCAGTGCAGCAAAATCCGGTCAGTCCGGCTGCCTCGCTGCACGCTGTGCTTGCGGGCATCCGGGCTAAGAAAGCTGGTTCGTGTTTCAAAATCCGTGCTAATCCGCGGCCAGATTTGTTTTGTTCAGAAAAACCACCTTATATTTGCCGCATGAACACAACGATCAACAAACATTGGTGGCATGCAGGAAAGAACTCTTTCACTGTGTAATGCGCCATATTGTTGTCAGTCTGAGCCCGTCGAAGACAAAACATAAACCAACAAAAGCCCGCTGATCACAGCGGGCTTTTTGTTTACCATCAACTCTGAAAACCATGAACACCACAACATACATAACGGAACAACCGAAAACCGAAGACCGAAAACCGATCGAGGGAAATATTCCGCTCGTCATTACTATAAAGACAGTATTGGCAGACACGGTCACTCCGGTCGCACTCTATCTGCGTTTGCGCGATATTTTTCCCGGCGCTGTTCTCCTCGAAAGTGCTGATAATAACAACGGAAAGAACAGTCGCTCTTTCATTGCAGTTCAGTCATCAGCAGAAATTATCGGACAGGATAGTAAAATCTCCATCAGCGTTCCATCCTGCAACATCGCAGTCGAAAAAAATGCAGACAGGGATCTTTCGGAAATATTGAGCGAATTCACCAGCCTCTTCAAAGTCAACAACGCACCCAAAGTAGCAATCACCGGACTCATTGGTTATCTCGGTTATGATGCAATTCCTTTTTTCGAAGATGTCAAATTCAGAAAGCGGGAAGAAAAAGATCAGATCCCGTTCCTGCGATTCGCACTATACAAGTACATCATCGTCTTCGATCACCTGCATCATCAGTTGCACATCGTCGAACAATTGCTGCCGGGCGAAACCAGCGACACTTCGCCGATCGAAAAAGTTCTCTATCGCAATTCAGTTCCGAAATTCCAGTTCCGCGCCGAACAGGAACAGGCGACAGTCACCGACGAAGAATTTCTCGCGATGACGAAAACCGCCATGCAGAATTGCGCGGCAGGAAATATTTTCCAGGTCGTACTCTCGCGGAAATTCAAACGGAAATTCTCCGGCGATGAATTCAATGTTTATCGTGCATTACGCGCCATCAATCCTTCGCCCTACCTGTTTTACGCCGACTTCGGTAACTACAAGATCTTCGGCTCTTCACCGGAAGCACAATTGGTCATTTCAAATCCGTCCTCCGTCCTCCGTCCTCCGTTTTCCCGTGAAGTAATTATTCATCCGATCGCCGGAACGTTCCGCAGAACAGGAGATGAAGCAACGGACAGAAAACTCGAAGAACAACTGCTCAGCGATCCGAAAGAGAACTCGGAACATATCATGCTCGTCGATCTCGCGCGGAATGATCTCAGCAGGAATGCTTCGGAAGTAACCGTCGCTTCTTTCCGCGAGGTACACCGCTATTCGCACGTCATTCATCTTGTTTCCACGGTGAAAGGAAAACTCAATGATGATTCCAATGCATTCCGGGTACTCGCCGATACTTTTCCCGCAGGAACATTATCCGGCGCTCCGAAAATAAAAGCCATGCAGATCATCGATGAATTGGAAAAAGATCAGCGCGGCTATTACGGCGGCTGCATCGGCCTCGCCGGATTTGACGGAACACTCAACGTGGCGATCATGATCCGGTCTTTTCTCAGCAACAACAATGAATTGCAGTATCGCGCCGGGGCAGGAGTAACGATCAACTCTGTTCCGGAAAATGAATTGCAGGAAATAAATAATAAACTCGGAGCGTTGAGAAAGGCCGTTGATGAGGCAGAAAAAATGTAAAACCCTTTGCGGCTTCGCGACTTTGCGTGATAAAAACTGCAGGCAGTTGGTCACGCCAAGGCGCTAAGGCGCGAAGAAAAAAAATGCGAAATGAAAATATTAGTATTCGACAACTACGATTCCTTCACCTACAATCTCGTTCATCTGGTGGAAAAGATCACCGGCGAAAAACCGGATGTGTTCCGCAACGATCAGATCGCCCTGGAGGAAATCGAAAAGTATGACAAGGTCATTCTTTCACCCGGACCCGGAATTCCTCAAGAAGCCGGACTGCTGCTCGATGTGATCAGAACTTACGCGGGTAAAAAAGACATTCTCGGTGTCTGTCTCGGCCACCAGGCGATCGCAGAAGCAATGGGCGCGAAACTCATCAACCTGGAAAAAGTTTTTCATGGTGTGGCGACAGAAGTGAAAGCAGAAATCGATGCAGGTTATCTCTTCGAAGGAATTCCCGCTTCATTCAAAGCCGGACGATATCATTCCTGGGTGGTGGATGAAAAAACATTGCCGGCAGAAATAAGAATCACCGCGCGCGATGAGAACGGACAGATCATGGCGTTGCAGCACGCTTCACTTCGCCTTGCCGGAGTTCAGTTTCACCCGGAATCCATCATGACGGAATACGGAGAAGAATTGATGAAAAATTTTATTGAAACGAAATGAAAAAGGTTTTAGAAAAACTATTCGCGCACGAAACACTTTCTGCTGTTGAAGCCGGAGATGTCATCGCACGCATCGCGTCGGGCGAGGGCAGCGACGCGCAGGTGGCCGCGTTCATGACCGTGTACCTTATGCGCCCGGTCACGCCCGAAGAACTCGCCGGATTCCGTTCAGCTTTACTTTCGCTTTGTGCCAAGGTGAATTTGCCCAATGAAAACGCGATCGATCTCTGTGGGACCGGCGGTGATGATAAGAATACGTTCAACATTTCCACCACATCCGCATTTGTTGTCGCAGGTGCCGGAGGGAAAGTGATCAAGCACGGCAATTATGGTGTCTCTTCTGTGAGCGGATCTTCAAATGTGCTCGAACATTTCGGTTACAAATTCACGACAGATGAAAGTAAATTGAAAAATTCACTGGAAGAAACGGGAGTTTGTTTTTTGCACGCTCCTTTATTTCATCCTGCTTTGAAACGCGTCGGACCGATCCGGAAAGAACTCGGCATCAAAACATTTTTCAATATGCTCGGCCCATTGGTGAATCCGGCTCAACCTTCGCATCGTGTGAATGGCGTTTTTTCACTCGAGCTGGCACGCGTCTATCATTATCTCGCCCAGGATGCAAAAGAAAAATATGTGATCCTGCACGGAACAGATGGTTATGATGAATTGTCGCTCACTTCATCGGCAAAACTGTTCACCGCGAACGGAGAAGAAATGGTTTCAGCTGAATCATTCGGATTGAATCGAATTCAACCAATAGAAATTCTTGGTGGCGCGACTCCTCAGGCGGCTGCGGCTATTTTCAGAAATGTATTGCAGCATAAAGCAACGGAAGCGCAGACAAATGTTGTGCTGGCAAATGCCGCACTCGCATTGAACTGTCTCGGGTTGGCGAAAGATCTGAAAGAAGGAGTGGAGCTGGCTAAAGAATCAATTCAGTCTGGAAGCGCGGAGAGAAGTTTCAAACGTTCACTGGAAATAAATAACTGATCATGGAAAATATCCTGGATAAGATCGTCGCGTACAAGAAAAAGGAAGTGGAAGAAAAGCAATCGCTTTACCCGGTGAAATTGCTGGAGAAAAGCATTTACTTCAACGCGCAGCCTGTTTCACTGGAGAAATACATTCTCCGCGAAGATCTGGATGGCGTCATCGCTGAATTCAAAAGGCGTTCTCCGTCGAAAGGAATGATCAATGCTTATGCGAAGTCAGAAAAAGTCACGCTCGCGTACATGCAGGCAGGCGCATCTGCGTTGTCGGTGCTTACAGATGAAAACTTCTTCGGCGGAAGGAATTCTGATCTCGAGACGGCGAGAAAGATCAATTACTGTCCGATCCTGCGGAAAGATTTCATTGTCGACGAATACCAGGTGATCGAAGCGCGTTCGATCGGTGCAGATGCAATTCTTTTGATCGCAGCCATTCTCACCAGGGATGAAATTCAAAAACTTTCGTCGTTGGCTTTTTCACTGGGAATGGAAGTCCTGCTGGAACTGCACGATGAAAGTGAGATCGACAAAGTGACTCCTGGAATTAATCTCATTGGTGTGAATAACCGCGATCTGAAAACCTTTAATGTGAATCTCGATCGCTCGATGAAGATGGCGGCTATTCTTTCGGGAAGTAAAACACTTATCGCGGAGAGCGGAATATCAGAACCCGAAACGATCATTTCACTGAGAGATGCCGGGTTCTCCGGTTTTCTCATCGGCGAGAATTTCATGAAGACGTCCGATCCGGGAAAAGCGTGTGCCGGGTTCATTGCCAAACTGAAAACATTCACCTTCAAAAAACAACAGGCATGAAGATCAAAGTTTGCGGCATTGCCGATAATGAAGACCTGAAGTCGATCGCCGCTTCGGGAGTTGATCTTGTTGGATTCATTTTTGCATCATCATCTCCGCGCTACGCCGCCGGCAAGATCGATCCGGCGACAAGCGAGAAGATTTCCGTAGAATTTCCATTGGTGAAAAAGGTCGGAATCTTTTTGAATGAAAAG
>DATJEX010000108.1:0-21249 GCA_035496135.1 Bacteroidia bacterium | reverse complement strand
GTGCCTCTTCACAGTTTTCTCATCCGCATTTACGGATCATTCGCCGCGCCCATCTTTGTTTTCCTCGCGGGATTCATGGTCGGCATCGGATCGAAAAAACATCCGCCGCTTTATTTTCTTTTCCGCGCGATCGAAATTCTTGTCGTTGCCGTGCTCATCGACTGGCTCATCTGGCGGATCGTTCCGTTCACCACCTTTGATGTTTTATACCTCACAGCGCTGGGAATTCTTATTTCATCCATCCTGTTCAAAGCGGACGTCAGGATTCGGATCATTTTCATGATGATCTTTTTTGTGCTCGGCCCCATCCTGCAGCATTACGTTGGTTACCGCGAAGGAGTGAATGAACATTCGCTCGTCGATCCGGAATCTCCGCCGCTTCCATCAGGAATGGTGTGGTGGTTCAAAAGCTGGCTCGTTGACGGATGGTTCCCGGTTTTTCCGTGGGTAGGTTTCGCGCTCGCCGGATCACTCGTTTATTCGCACGGCGCGATATTCTCGAAAATGTGGAGGATCTTTCTTCCGTTGGGAATGCTGCTTTTCTTCAGCGGACTGACCGATCTGTATTTTTATCGTCCCATCGCCGATCGTGAATTTTACAGCGAATTATTTTATCCTCCGGGAATCGCCTATCTCTGCGCCGCGCTCGGTGCGATCACCATCGGAGTAACGATGATGCAGTTTCTCAAACCAAGATATGGCTTGCAATTATTGCGCTATCTCGGTTCAGCAAGTCTGTTCGTGTACATCGTTCACTCGGCCATCATCGCATTCGTACTCGACAACTATTGCACGAACTATACGCTCAATGGATTTCTTGCTTTGTACGCGTGTTTCGCAGCCGTGATGATCACCATGTGCGGAATTCTTTTCGAGCTGAAGAAGAGAGCGTGGTGGAAAAAACTTCCGTGGCCACTACATTTTTTATTGGGGGGATAGTACAGTTGTCAGGGTCAGTCGTTAGCATGAATATTTAAACTGACAACTGTCACTGACAACTGAATTCACGAAACACAAATCTCACAACTCGCTCCCGTATTCATCACCTGCGGTTTGCATCCGTCTCGGAAAACAGTGATCCCTTTCAGATTCAGTTTCCACGCTTCAATGTAAATGGATGCGATGTCTTCGCGAGTCGCGTTGTTCGGCAGATTGATCGTTTTCGAAACGGCGTTGCCGGTAAACTTCTGGAATGCCGCCTGGTGACGAAGATGCCACTGCGGTGCGATCTCGTGCGAGGTCAGGAGCAATGATCTTATTTCTTCAGGCAGATCTGTTTTGGAAACCGTTCCTTTTTCCAGGATTGTTTTTTCTAGCGAATCGGAATACACGCCTTTCGACCGCAATAAATCTTTCGCCACTTCATTCACATCGACGAGTGTTTTTCCCCCGAGCACGTTTTCCCTGCGGAAGGCCAGTGCGAACAACGGTTCGATGGAAGGAGAAGTGTTCGCGATCACAGCGATCGTTCCGGTTGGCGCGATGGCGGTGCAGGTGGCGTTTCTCAGTGTCGCGGTGTTGCGGAAAATACTTTTCGCCCATCCTTCGAAAGGACCGCGCTCTTCTGCAAGTTCGTGCGAAGCGATCTTCGCTTGAGTGTTGATGAAATTCATCAGTTCTTCTCCGAGCGCGATGGCTTTTTCGCTGGCGTAAGGTATTCCGAGTTTGATCAGCAGTTCCGCCCAGCCCATGATACCCAAGCCGATCTTGCGGTTGTGTTTCACAGTTTCTTCGATCTGGGGAAGGATGTAATTATTTTCTTCGATCACGTTATCCAGGAAACGCACGGAGAGATGAATTACTTTTTTCAATTCATCGTAATCAATCTTGTTTTCTTTCACGAACAGCGAAACGTTGATCGATCCGAGATTGCAAGCTTCATACGGAAGCAGCGGAACTTCCCCGCATGGATTCGTAGATTCAATTCTGCCCTGCTTCGGAGTTGGATTCGTCCGCTCGATCGAATCGAGAAAGATCATTCCCGGATCACCAGTGGTCCACGCATTGTCAATGATCGCGTTCCACAATTCCTTCGCCCGCACTTTTTTCATCACTTCTTTTGTCCCCGGATGGATCAAATTCCATTCAAGATCCTTTTCGATCGCATGCATGAACGCATCAGTCACACCAACAGAAATATTGAAATTGCGCAGCGCAGAAGTATCTTTCTTGACGGAGATGAATTGTTCGATATCCGGATGATCGCAATTCAGGATTCCCATATTCGCACCGCGACGTTTTCCACCCTGCTTGATCCGTTCCGTGGAAGCATCGAATAATTCCATGAAGGAAACAGGCCCGGAAGCAGTTCCTCCTGAATCGGGAAGAAAATCATTCTTCGGGCGGATCTTCGAAAAATTGAAACCGGTTCCGCCGCCGCTCTGGTGAATGAGCGCTGCGTGTTTCAGCGTATCGAAAATACTTATGAGCGAGTCGCCAACCGGAAGCACGAAACACGCGCTCAGTTGCTGGCGCACGGTTCCCGCATTCATCAGCGTCGGCGAATTCGGAAGGAACTTCAGCGACGACATCAATTCAAAAAATTCCTTCGCTGTTTTCTTCCGGTCTCCGCCGAACTTATCTTCCGCCTGCGCTATCGCATCCGCCACGCGACGAAACAAAGCTTCAGGTTGTTCCGTCAAAACACCTTTGTCATCTCTCAGGAGATAACGGCTCTGTAAAACAGTAAGGGCGTTCTCAGAAACAGGATTCATCAACCTAAAGTTACGAAGGAATAGCGAAGAATATTCTCCCTTTGTACCTCCTGTATTTGTAGTTTTGTATTCATCCGTATTGGTACAACTCATGACAGATATCTCCGTTTCCCTTATCCAAAGTATGCTGCACTGGGAAGATCGTGCTGCCAACCTGAAAATGTTCGATCGTTTCATCGAGAACATTTCACAGAAAACAGATCTTATCGTTCTTCCTGAAATGTTCACGACCGGATTCTCCATGAATCCGCAGAAACTTGCCGAGCCGACACAAGGCCCTACGCTCGACTGGATGCGTACACAGGCGCAACGTAAAAATGCGGTGGTCACCGGAAGTGTGATGACCGAAGAGAATGGAAAATATTACAACATGCTGTTGTGGGTCCGTCCCGACGGAAGTTTTGAGAAATACGCGAAACGTCATTTATTCCGGATGGCAGGTGAAGAAAAGAAATTCGAGATGGGGAAGGAGAAACTCATCGTGGACCTGAACGGATGGAAGATCTGCCCGATGGTGTGTTACGATCTGCGTTTCCCGGTATGGAGCCGCAATCGCTGGAAAAACCCTTCGACAGGCTCAGGGAGTGGTGAATTGAAAGCGGATTATGATGTGTTGATCTATGTTGCTAATTGGCCTGAAGTAAGAGCGAATGTGTGGAAGACCTTACTCATGGCACGTGCGATGGAAAATAACGCTTACGTGATCGGTGTGAATCGCATTGGCAACGACGGAAGTTTCATTTTTCATTCCGGAGATTCCGCGATCATCGATTTCAAAGGCATGCATTTGAAAACAGCGATCATGGGGAAAGAAGAAGTGGTGACGAGTATTCTGTCGCAACAATTGCTTGCAGAATTCAGGAAGAGTTTCCCGGCGGGAATGGATGCGGATAAATTCAGTATTGAGTATTGAGTATTCAGTATTGAGATGTGTACCAGCTTCCTGATTCAGTTTTCAAAGCGTACCAGGCTTCTTACTACTCAATCTCAGTACTCACTGCTAAAAGACCCAGTCGATATCCATATCCCATCCCGTTCTCATCTTGATCACGCCTCCATAGAACACTACTTTCTCGGGCTGTCTTTTATCGTGATAATTCCCCGTATCCCATTCTCCATTCTTATTGTCATCGACAATTAATTTCAGATGATATTGGCCGGCAAGCAGGTGATCGAATTCCATCGCGGTGGAAGTTCCGTCTATCTTCTGTTCAGCAAGTATATTTCCCTTTTCATTCAGCAATTGCACGACATAATTTCCCGGAACGATGTTGGTCAGTTTCACTTTCAGTGAAGCGTAATTATCCATCAACTCCACTTTGAACGATTGTTTCAGCGTGTCGTTCGTTTTTCCGAACCAGTCGGTCACAGCACCCGGGAGAACAAGCAGAGCATATGCGGAATCTTCCGCGAACGTATAGTTGAAACGGATGAAATGATTTTCTGTCATCGAAAGATCGTTCTTCACCGTGTCTTTGCCGTGCGTGAGGATGATGAATTTCGGATCGAAACTTTTCAGTGGATTGGAGGAATGCAGGACGAGTTGCTGAAGCGGATCGAAATTTTTTCCGGAAGTGACATTAGAAGTCATCACGGTCTTGAGCACATCTCCTCTCGAAGTGCGCCCGCTTTTCCCCTGTTTCGCGAAATGAATGCGCGCCGAATCTATTCGTACCGACCCGTCATAAACCGGGATGTTGATCGAATCACGCTTGAGATCGGAGAACCAGAGATCGAGTGTGTCGTTGTGTGCCGAATGTTCCAGCAGAAATCCCGCACGTTCATCACCCGAAAGAACAATGGGGACTTTAAGATCTTTGATCGGCTGGGAATAAACGAGCGTAATGTGATTCTTCGTTCCATCAGCGCGCAATTCTTTCTGGCTGCCCGGAATTTCGTGGAATAATTTCAGTTTGAGTGTATCCACATTTGCGTTCAGGTTCACCGGCGCATTGGCAAACGCGATCTCTTCATCCGGTTTATCATAGAGATAATTCTGATTCTTGTCCACGAGCGCGAACACTTTGTAAGATCCCGCCCGGATATTCGTGATCATGAAACTTCCGTCCGATCTTGTCTTGGTGAAATAATACGGACGCTGTTTGTAAGGAGCGGAATCATCGTTGTTGTTGTACAGCATCACCAGCACACCGCTTTTTCCATTGAGCGTGGAAGCGTCAAGAATTTTTCCGCCGAGATGGATCGAATCGATCACAGGCCCGGTGGAAAAAACATAACGGAAATTATCGAGCACATTTCCCTCGGTTATGTCCTTGATGGAAGAACCGAAGCTGAGGGAATACGTCGTGTTGGGCTGCAGTGTATCGTTGATGTCGATGACGATCTCTTTCCTGCGGATATTCACATCGGGATCGTGTTTGAGCGGCGGAGAAATGACGAGTTGATTCTGCAGATCATTCAGCTGAACATATTCGTTGAAGCGGATGACAATTCTCTTTCCTGTGAAATTCGTCGCGGCGCTGTCCGGAAGATAATGCACGACCACAGGTGGAGTGACATCTTTATCACCACCACCGGGCGAGAGGATCTGCGCGCACGACGCGAGAAGCAGGATGAACGAGAACAAAGAGCCAAGCGCAAAAATGCCAAACAGGCTTTGCGTTCTTTGCGTCTTTGCGGTGAAAGAAACGAAAAAAGAATTTTTGAGATTGGCTCTTTTAGAATTACGAATCATTTCGGGAGTGAAGAATGCTCAATAACCCTGCCACCTCCTCGAGGTAATGCGCATCGGTGCTGTTAAAATCACTTAATTGATCACTGTCCACATCGATCACCGCGCAGACCTTTCCGTCATTGGAGAAAACCGGCACCACGATCTCTGACTTCGAATCGGAACTGCAGGCGATGTGTCCGGGAAATTTGTCTACGTCTTCCACAATGATCGTTTGTTTTTTCTCCCACGCACTTCCGCACACGCCCTTGCCTTTACTGATGCGTGTACACGCGATCGGTCCCTGGAAAGGCCCGAGCACGAGCTGATCTTTCTTCACGAAATAAATTCCGACCCAGAAAAATCCGAAAGCCTGCTTCAATGCCCCGACAATATTCGAAGCATTCGCCACGAGATCATTCTCTCCGTCGGTCAGCGCGACGAGTTGCGGAAGAAGCGACTTGTACTTTTCTTCGCGTGTTGTTCCGGTGATGAGGAGTGATTCTGACATCGGGGACGAAGATACGAATCTGGTAGCGGACACTGGATCGTGCGTTTGCTCAAACTGACCCACTACGAGCGTAGATGGGCGGCATTTCGTCATTGTATTTGCCACTTTATTGACCTACCTTTCTAAAGGCAAATCAATTCATCATGCGCGTTTTTACCCCGGGAATATTCATTCTGGCATTTATCCTATTTCTCGTTGGGACAGATCTTCGTGCGCAGACGTATTGGATGAATCACGCCGGCGGCACCACGATCGACGAAGGAATGGATGTGGCGGTGGATGGTGCGGGAAAAACATATGTTACCGGATATTTTACAACTGCGGCGAGTTTTGGTTCTACCACACTGAGTTCTTCAGGCGTTGATGATATTTTCCTCGCTTGCGTGGGAACGAACGGACTTTACACCTGGGCAGTGAAAGCCGGTGGAATCAATTCCGATCGTGCGCTTTCGATCAAGGCGGATGCCAATGGAAATACATTCATCACAGGTTATTATTACGGAACAGCAACGTTCGGAAGTTTCAATATCACATCGGCAGGAGCACAGGATATTTTCATTGCGAAATACAACAGCGCGGGAACATGCCTGTGGGCGAAGAGCGCGGGCGGAGCAGGATCGGACATCGGGCACGGAATTGCGATCGATAATTCAGGAAATGTGGTGGTAACCGGAGAATTCGCAGGAACATCTTCATTCGGAAGTACAAACCTGATCAGCCAGGGTGGAAGCACAGATGTGTTCACCACGAAGCTGGATGGAAGCGGAAATTTTCTCTGGGCAAAAAAAGGTTCGGCTTCACTTACGGATCGTGGCATAGATGTAGACTGCGATGCGAACGGAAATATTTACATCACCGGTCAATTCTCCGATACGATCACCTTCGATGTGGTGCACACGAACAACATGCTCAACGCGATCTTCACGGTGAAATATGACCCAAACGGAAATGAACAATGGTTCCGCAAAGTAGGCGGAGGTTCGGTGAACATTTCCAATTCCATCGCGTGCAACCAGAACAATGAGATCTATGTGGTCGGTGATTTCCAGGGAACGATCACATTCTTCGGAAGCACGAACACGAATCTATCCGCCACGTATGCGAACCGGATCTTCATTGCGAAGTATGACGCTTCAGGCGGACTCACCTGGTCTGTTGCCGAAAGTTCCGATTCGCCACTCAACGTGCGGAGTGTTTCGGCGAATAACACGAATGTTTTCATTGGCGGAGATTTCAAATGCACGTTCAACAGTTACAGCGATCGTTACGGAACCGGCAGCTACAACAGTACGGGATACTGGGATATTTTCGAAGGGAAATACACGACAGGAGCAGGAGCGTGGGTGCGCGGACAGCAGTTCGGCGGAAAAAAAGATCAGATCTGCAACGGCGTCGCGGTTGATGGAACAGGAAATCCTCACGTAGCCGGATCATACGATGTGTCGATCATTACGCCGGTGTCGAATCTTTTTTATGGCTATCCGCTTTTCGCCGCGTACAACATGACGTACAACAACGACGTGTGTTCTTCGGGCGGACATTGCGGTGATACGTATTACAACGCATTCGCCCAGGCTGCGTCTGCCGGTAACACCGATATTTTCGTTGGCAATCCTGTTGATCCGAATCGTTCGAATTATGATTTCTATTATCACACCGGAACCGGATGTAACGATGAGTTCGTGGGTGTGAATGTGAATATGTACGGACTCGATTACGGATTCGGTGGCGACACGATCAGCGCGTGCCAGTATGCACAATTGATCGCGGCAACGCAGACCTCTGTTTTTTCTCCGTCAGCCGGCATTGGTCCCGACTTCAGTTATCAGTGGTCGAACAATCAAACAACCTATTACAACACGGTGACATCTACCGGATATTATTCTGTTGTCATCACGAGTGCCGATGGTTGTTACACGAGCGAAGACACAGCGTATGTGATCATTCATCCGCCGCCACCACCGCCGGTGATCAGTGATAACGTGGTGGTGAATACCAACGCGACAAATCCACAACCGATCATCGTGTGTGCTGATTCGGTAATTCTCACAGGAGGAAATGTCGGTAACGGAGATTATTACTGGGGTGGTCCCGCGTTCGCACCCGGTGTTGATTCGAGTCTCAGTGTGACGGTTGATTCAAGCGGTACGTACACGTTCACGTACATCGATCAATACGGATGCACGAGCAGCAATTCGGTGCAGGTGGAACTCGATTCTCCGCTGCCGCCGATCATTCCCGATATGGTGTTGATCAATGATACCGATCTGAACGACAGCGTCACATTCTGCCAGGGAGAACAAATGGCATTTTTCCCTTACGATTCACTTTCGAATCCGAACGCGAATTTTGTGTGCATCGATAACCTGCTTTGTGTATTGTGGTCCATCACGCCGAATAACAACGCGAGCATTTTTGATTCCACCACATGCAGTCCGCTTCCGACCACACAAGCCACCATCGACAGTACCGGTTGGTATACGGTGAATGAAACGATCATTCTCGCGAGCGCCTGCGGCAATGATACATTCTATTACAGCCATCAATATTATTTTGAAGTCTTGCCCACTCCGCCACCGGGAAGTTTAACGCTTGCGATCACGGGACAGAACCTGTTATGCCCGGGTGATTCGTCCATGCTCGTGGTGACGGGAGGAATAAATTACATCTGGAGCACAACGGAAACGAATGATACGATATGGGCAAGTTTGCCCGGAAGTTATTCCGTCTCGAGTTCGCAAACGGTGACGAATGCTTACGGTTGTTCTACTACGTATGGTGGAAGCGCATCGATCATTGTCGCGTTCAAACCGCAACCAACGGTGACGATGTTGCCGTCGGATGGAATTATCTGCCCCGGCGATTCTGTTGAACTGATCACAACGGGTAATGGAAATTTTGTGTGGCAGGGGCCGAACGGACCTGTTGGCGGAAACAGCAACACACTCTGGGTTTCTTCTCCCGGTGCGTATTCGTGCATTGTGACAGATGCGGATAGTTGTCAATTGCTTTCGAATTCTGTTACGATACAACAATACAACACGCCATTGCTCATTGCTTCTCCATCGCAGGTTTTATGTCCCGGCGATTCTGTCGTCATTTCACTCACGACGAATTCCGCAACAGTGACGTGGGATCCACCATTGAGCGGAACTTCCACTTCGCAGGTGATCACGCAACCGGGCACATACGGGTGCAACGTGCAGGCGTGCAACATTCCTACGCATGTCACGATCACTATTCTTCCTACAACCGTTACGGCAAACATCTCTGCGCTGAGTGATACAACAATTTGTGAAGGTGATTCTGTTCTTCTTGGCGCGAACAGTGGTCCTTATACCTACCTGTGGCAACCCGGAAGTTTCAATTCACAACAGGTGTGGGTTTACAGTACAGGAATGTATCAGCTCACTGTTTCAGATACGGGAGGATGCGGGGCGCACGATTCCACGTTCGTGAATTTTACACCGAACACCGTCACTACTCCTGTGGTGGTCGACACGATGGTGTGCGTTGGAATGCCGGCTTCACTTTCTGCATTGGGAACACCGGCCTTCAATTGGTACGAAGATCCGGCAGGAGCAAATTTTCTCTTCACCGGAAATCCGTATGTGACCGCACCGATCTACGGCGACACTACGTTCTATGTGCAGACGTACGATGGTGTTTGTCGCGGGCCACTCGCTGCTGTTTCCATTCACCCGGAAGAATGTCCGCCATTGACGCCGAATGTCTTCACACCGAATGGCGATGGAACAAATGATTCGTGGTCGCTCATTCGCCCGTATGCAAAAGATATCCGTGTCGAAATTTATGATCGCTGGGGCGTACTCGTTTACGTTTATTCCGATCTCAACGGATCATGGAACGGAACGTACATGGGCAATGGAAAAGAAGTGACGGATGGAGTTTATTATTACATCGGTTACATCACCGATCAGAATGATGTGATGAGTAACGAGACGGGATTCATTCAGTTGATACGGCAAGGGCCTAAATAGGGAACGAACTGCGGAATCACCGGGCTAAAGCCCGCTGTGCGAAAATGGCGAACTGCGAAAATGCGAATAGTGCGGGATTATTATTTCGCACCGTCAGCAGCCTCGCAGTTCGCCATTTCCGCACCGCCACGAAGCTGGCGGAGTTCGCAGTTCGTTCCCTATTTCCCGTTGAAATTCGTCATCGTCAATCCAACCCCGATCGTTCCGAACGCTTTGATCGCTTCGCAGCATTTGTCGAGACGTTCGGGCAATGCTTTCAATTGATCTTCGCTCCATTTCCCCAACACATATTCCACTTGTCTTCCTTTGGGAAATTCATTGCCCACGCCGAAACGCAGGCGTGTGTATTCGGAAGATTGTAACGTTTCCTCAATATGCGTGAGCCCGTTGTGTCCGCCCGCACCGCCTTTGCTTTTGATGCGGATGGTTCCGAAAGGAAGCGCAATGTCATCAGTGATCACGAGTAAATTCTCAATAGGAATTTTTTCCGCCTGCATCCAGTACTGCACGGCTTTACCCGAAAGATTCATGAACGTGGTCGGCTTCACCAATACAAATGTCCTGCCTTTGAATTTGTATTCGGAAACATAAGCGTGGCGATCGTGCGTGAATTTCAGTTTCTCTTTTTCCGCGAGATGATCGAGCACGGAGAAGCCGATGTTGTGACGCGTTCCGGCGTACTCATCTCCGATATTTCCTAAGCCGACTACCAGGTATTTCATTTGAAATTCACCGTTTGCCGATGGGCAGAATATTTACGGCACGAAACTACAAAATACCTATCCGACGTGCTAATGCTGTCGGGAACGCAGGGCATGAGGCTGATTTATTCCGCGTAAAAAATAACAGGGCTCGAATTCCCGAATAGAGGATTTCAGGTAGTGGGTCAGTTTGAAGTGGTGTCAGCGTTTTATAACCTGACACTGGATCGTGCGTTTGCTCAAACTGACCCACTATGGGATTTCAGAGTATTCCGCGGGTAACGAATATTTTCTTTATCGTTTTTTCGTTTCGGCCTCCGTTGAGATTTCCGTCAGCGGTGATCAATGCATTGGCTCCATCCTTGAATATTGCTGAACGTGTAAGCAGAAAATGGTGTGCGATAATAAGCTTGTCGGCAGTTTTGCGTCCTAAAGCAGAACGCAGTTCCCAAAGACACGCTGACCAAATTTCACCATCATCATGTACTTCTCCTGTCAGGTTACGCGGATATTTCTTTTTGCTGTCCAGTCTTCTCAGAAAGGGTGGTTTTTCATTACTGTATGCGGTAGCGTCCCAGTTTCCGACAGTTGGCCGCATGCTTTTCGGTTTATGATCCGCAAAAAAACTTCCGGCAAGAAAATCCCCGAACCCTTCTCCCATTGCACCACCCTCCGGCATTTCCCCGAAGCCAGGAACCTGGTTATCCTGTATGGCATGTCCATATTCATGAAGGATGATCTCAGCATCCTCGGCGTCATCAATTCCGCCTGTACCGAAAGTCAGATCCTTGTTCGTTGGACTATAATGTGAATTATCATCTTTTTGACCGTCGATGTTCACAGGGATCGGGTGATTCAGCACATTGTCGAACCCCAGCGATTGTATGTATTCCTGCACACGATGAATATGATAATAGGCCATCACTTCCTTGAAAGCACGGTCTTTTCTTGTAAATATGAATTGGAGATCTTTTTTCTTAACCCGTTTTTTAGTTGTTCGTGTGGTTACGTATGGCCCATCGAGATAACCGTTACTCATGATTCCTGCAAGTGCCACTTCGGTATAAGCATTGTTCGGAATGATTGATTTATCATTCAGTGCCGTATCATTCAGCGTCACTACAGGATTGGGGTCAAAAACCTTTCCTTTTCCGGAGGAATGCTTGAGCAGGTTGATCTTTGAGAGTATTGCTCCTGATTTGGCATTGAGGTACAATTTCCACTCAGCGGGTTCGCTTTTACCCTTTACATTCTTTTTGGGCCGCCTGAATTCAACGACAATTTTCCATGAGAGAACAGGCACACCATTGTGAACATAATACAGAAGTTCGCTCTTCAGCACGTTACTCCGTTTTCCATTGACGTTTGCAACAGCTCGCTGAACAAATTGAATCGCTGCGCGCCGCGATAATGTGGAAGTCGGGGCAACAGCAGCACCCCTTTTCAGCTCACGGACTTTCTCTGAGTCCGTAACAACTTCCGAGGGAATGAGGTCATTCTGCACATTGTACACTCTTCCTTTTTTATCAATATCCACTCTTATCCACGCACCGGAGATCTGCTTGCGTTTGTGGTATTGCTGGTAGAGCACATGGCTGCCCAGCACACTTTTCTTTACCTGTTCGAATTTCAGCTCGGAAAGATCGGGTGCGATTTTCAGGTCAGGCGCGATTTTTTTCAAATACTTTTCTGCGATCTGCTTCGGGTTTCTGCGATCTGCTTTAGACTCGATCTGAAAAATCCTGCCGGGAACATTGTAAAGACGATGTGCCTCAACTTTAGCGGTCAGTCCTTTTATTTTTATCATATGATTTTTTTTGGCGAATGGTACTCTTCTATGTGGATCATTAAAGCATGACAATGTATTTCATTCAATGAATAATACCAATAATAGTCGTTTGTAAACGGGAATATAAAGAATGGAGCGGGAAGAAATCAGTCCGGATTGATGGGGAGAACGACTGTATCGACCCCTGCAATACTGTTTTGCAATAAAAAAAGCCGTGAGAGATTCCCACGGCTTGTGAACGTATTCGCTTTACGACTACTTCTTCTTCGCGTCTGCTGCCGGTTTCTTCGCATCTGCTCCTGCTGCCGGTGCTGCTGGCGTTGCCGCCGCTGCTCCTGCTGCTGGTGCCGCTGCCGCTCCTGCTGCCGGCTTCACTTCTTCCTCCACCACGTTACGTGTTACGCGAACTGCGACGATGGTCATGTTCGGTTTGTCGAGGAAAGTGAGTCCATCGATTTTCATGTCACTCACGCGAACGCTGTCGCCGATCTTCATGTCTGCTACCTGGATCGTGATGTCCTGTGGCATTTTTTCGATCGGGCCGCTCACGGTGAGTTTGCGCATTTTACGGAGGAGTCTTCCTCCGTCTCTTACACCGACAGCATTGCCGTTGAACTTCACAGGGATCGACATGGTAACGTTTTTACCAGTGAGGATCTCGATGAAGTCGGCATGAATGATACTGTCAGTAACGGGATGCGTTTGCAGTTCTTTGAGGATGGCTTTGTATGCTTTTCCGTCGATGCTGAGATCGACCGTTGCTACGTCCGGAGTGTAAACGAGGTGTTTGAATGCGCGTTCATCAACGCCAAACATCACCTGTTCTTTTCCGCCGTACAGCACACAAGGCACCATTCCCTGTCTCCGCAATGCTTTCGCATCTTTTTTCCCTACGTTCGCCCGAAGCGAACCGCTCATTGCTACTGATTTCATGGTACTTTGTTTTTAGTTATTGGTTACTTGGTTTATTGTGTTACTTGGTTTATTCTGTTGGTATTGTTGCTTTGTTTCTTGTGCTGCTTTATTCTTGTTCGTTTTTCTTTCGTCCTTATTCCATCCTCCATCTTCCTTGCTCCCGGAATCACATGATAAAATGCGAACTGATCGATTCGTGACTGATCACGCGATGGAAAACATCGGCGAACATTTCCGCGACCGAAAGTACTTTGATCTTTTTGCTTTCCTGTTTAAGCGGAATGGTGTCGGTAACGATCAACTCGGTGATCTTTGATTTTTCAATGTTCTCGTACGCTTTGCCCGAGAGCACCGCGTGTGTGCACATCGCGCGGACGCTTTTCGCACCACGTTCCATCATCATATCCGCCGCTTTGCACAAGGTGCCGCCGGTGTCAATGAGATCGTCGATGATAACGATGTTCCTTCCTTCGATTTCCCCGATCGCTGTGATGCTGTCCACCACATTCGCTTTTGAACGCTGCTTGTAACAGATCACGATCTCGCTCTTCAGGTGTTTCGCATACGCATTCGCGCGTTTGCTGCCGCCCATATCAGGAGCAGCCATCGTGAGATCGGGCAAATTGAGTTTCTCGATATATGGAATGAAAAGCGTGGAAGCGTAAAGATGATCGACCGGAACGTTGAAGAACCCCTGGATCTGGTCAGCGTGAAGATCCATGGTCATGATGCGGTTGATGCCGGCCGTTTGCAACATATCTGCAACGAGTTTCGCACCGATCGCTACACGCGGCTGATCTTTTCTGTCCTGGCGTGCAAAACCGAAATACGGAATGACTGCGATGATCTCTTTTGCTGAAGCGCGTTTCGCCGCATCCACCATCAGCAACAATTCAAAAAGATTGTCGGTTGGCGGAGTAGTGGACTGCACGAGGAAAACAATAGAACCACGCACCGTCTCTTCGTACGATGTCTGGAATTCCCCGTCACTGAATTTCTGCAGCGAAAGTTTCCCGAGCTGACTGCCATAAGCGGTCGCTACTTTTTCTGCAAAAGTGCGGGTAACAGAACCGGTGAATATTTTGATGTCTTCTGACATGGTAAAATCCTCTTTTTGAGAGGGGTGCAAATGTACGTAAAAGGGGAAAATTGGGCAATGGAATTACCCTCAGAAATCGACACTTTTGACCCTCACGATCCTGAATGCACAATCGGTGTCATTAGGCATGGGAATGGATAATTTGCCGAACATATTGGATTTCAGTTCAATATGACTCAATTCCTTGCCCCGAACTCTTGTGTCATAAAAGACTACGGAATATCGGGCACGGCTGTGAAAGCCACCAACAACGAACTTGTTTCCTGCCGTCTTTTCCGGAACAGGCGCGTTATCATCATCATTCGGATGCAGCATCATTTTACCGTCACGGTCCTTGCAGGTGTCACTCACATTCGCCCACCAGTAGCTTTTATTGTGTACCCAACCGGCAGCAGACCATTCGGAAGATGCATAAAAGGTTTCCAATCCGTT
Organism: Bacteroidia bacterium; assembly: GCA_035496135.1. Lineage (GTDB taxonomy): Bacteria > Bacteroidota > Bacteroidia > Palsa-965 > Palsa-965. The sequence goes on along the minus strand of DATJEX010000108.1, from coordinate 6,416 downwards.
TCCTGTCCACATTTCATGTTCACTGTAATCCGTTATTTTTCCGACAACGGTATCAATAAAATATTCCAGCGCAGGAAAATTATTTTTCCTCATCGCATCATTCTCCCATTGCCACCATTCCAATCCTGTTCCCATGCTTCCGCTGAATGCAGTTGACCATAACGCGTTGTGAAAGGAGATGTCGGAGCAGTATTCAAAATCATTCGCGTCGCAGGCATTCACCGGGCCATTGCACATTCCCATCTCGCCGAACAGAAATGGTTTATCGAGCGCGAGAAGACTTTTGCGATTCACGAGTTTGAACCGGCGGATGTTGGTCTTATAATCATTCGTGTAGTTATGAATGTCAATGTAATCGAGCGCATCACTTTTGAAACGGTAATCAGCATTCCCTTCTTTCTCACTCATAGAAATAAGATGCGTGGAGTCGCCGAATTCATTTTTCATCAATTCATGGATGTGAACGAAGAACGCATCGAACTTCTTTTCATTCCCTTTGAATCCCTGCCAGTTCCATTCTTCGCAACACATCTCGATGTTTGTCACCGTAGGCGAAAAGAGCCAGCGCGAATAACAATAGCGGAAATAATTATCGAACGCGACAAGAGCGGCACTATCGTCCAGCAGATCGCACGCCTGCATGCCCGGCTTCATGAATGACTTGATGTACGGATGATCACCATCTGAACTGGCGATGCCGTCGAACCCGAATGAAATATCGAGAGAAAGCTGCACGTGCAATCCCCGTTGTTCCGCGAGATGGATCATGCTGTCCAGCGCGCACGCATTCGACTGATCGTAAACTCCTGTTTGATCCCATTCGATAGCGGTACTCCACGGCGACATGATGATGCGGAAAAAATTTCCGCCGTTATCCGCCAGGTCATTGATGTAATGATACACGTCGTAATAACCGCAGAGATATTGCGGAAATTTTCCCGCGCGCCCGTGCAGCATTTTTCCATACGTCCACGGAATATTCTGGCCGATGATAAAAAACGGTGTGCCGTCGGTGTATTGCAAATGACGATGATCATCGCCGATGTGCAGGAATCCGTGATGAGTTCCACTGAAACAACGGAAGGAAATAGTACATGATTCCGGAACAGCGGTCAGCAGATCTTCACCCACCATCACCATCGTTGTCCACGTGCCGGTGTCCGGAACACAGAAGCGGATGCGCCAGGGCCATTCCGAATTTGAACTGACATACGCATTGGAATCTTCATCGGGTTGCGCGTCTTGCACGTAGTATGCGCACGCGACATAATTTTTCCCGTTACACGTGAACTGCATGCGGAGATGATGCTGTGAATAGGGATTACTTCCTCTCGCGTGATCGTTGAGATAGGTGCGGTAAATATTTTCCTGTTCCGGAATTTTCAAACCGATCTCCACCGTTTCCCATTGGGTGACCTTTCCGTCGGCAATATTCCGCAACACTCTTGTCTGTGCGTATTGAGCCGGAAGAAAAACGGGAAACAAAAGGAAAAGCAGGAGGAGGTTGCGCATTGAATCAAAGATACAACGCGGGAACGAAGTGCGGACTTCCGTCTGAAAAAGACGGATGCGAAAATCGCGAGTGCGAAAAACGAACAATGCGAGCGGATCATTCGCACGTCCGATATCAGCACTTCACATTTCCTCACGTCCCGCCATGGCGTGACGAATTCGCAATTCGTCCCCCCATTTTTCCTATTTTCACTCTATGCCATTGCGTAACCAGGACGAACCGGAAGATCTGATTTTCAGGAAAGCTGAAAAGAATCATCCGCTCAAGACGATGATCTGGTTCATGATCGCCGGGATCACGATGTTGTTCGTGACGCTCATGTTCCTGTTCGGAATCAATGATCCCGCTGCTGTTCTTGCAGGGAAAACCTTTCCGCGTCCGTTCATCATCAGCACGGTGATCATCCTCGCAAGCAGCTTCAGCATTGAAACAGCATGGCGCGCATTCCGCCGCGACAATGGAAAAAAATTACTGGACATGCTGCTCATCACACTCGGACTCGCGCTCGCGTTCGGCGTGACGCAGGTGTGGGGATGGATTCAATTGTGGAATAGCAACATCACACTTTTCGGAGTAGGAGTGGAAACGATTTCAAGCAAAACTCCGAACGGCGCGTTTCTCTATGTCATTTCCGGATTGCACATCGTTCACCTGCTCGGCGGGATCATTTTTCTTTTCCTGATGATGTTCAAAGTGGTGAATGTGCGGAGCGACACCATCCGGAGTGTTGTTTTCTTTTCCGATAAACTCGAGCGTACACGAATGGAAATGCTTTCGAAATACTGGCACTTCCTCGGTGGATTGTGGCTGTTATTGTTCCTCTATTTTTTATGGTTTTTTGTATGACGATGAAGCGAAACGGATCAAAAAGTGAAAAAGCCGTTTCTGCTCATCGCGGTTCTTTGTTTAAAAGAAATCGGGGAATATAATTTTTACTCACCTGCGTCAGCATTGTTATCGATCAGCCGGCAACCGGAACAAGTCCGTGATTCAGCATCGCCTGTTTGAGCTTTGCCATGTCGGGCGGTCCTCCGGCATTGATCACTTCCGCTACGTCCTTGAAATAGTCAGGACCGAAAACGCCCGGGCTTGCCATGCAGAGAAACTCGATCGTTTCGTCGGATCTGTTCGCGAATGCGTGAACGGTGCCTCGTGGAATGAAGAGTGAATCACCGGGACGAAGCTCGATGGTTTTTCCATCGACAGTGTATGTTGCCACACCTTTGAGTCCGTAAACCGTTTCATCGAAATTCTCGTGATAATGTGCAGCGGCAATTTTAGCTCCCGCGCTGATCACACATTTGAACATCGTCAGTGCGCCTTTCGTATCGAGCGCATCAAGGCAGAAATCAATTTCCATTCCGCCGAATTTTATTATTTCCTGTTGTTTCATCCTGTTGTTTGTTTATGACAGCAAAGAAACATCTGCCATTCTTCCTGTAAATTGATCCGGATCAAGAAATGATCACAGCTTCGAATTTCTTTTGCGGATGCGGCTGAGTGTTTCAGGTGTAACGCCGAGGTAAGCCGCGATCTGGTATTGCGGAAGACGCTGCAGCAATTCGGGATTCTCTTTGACAAGCCGCCTGTATTTTTCATCCGGGCTTTCGATCACTCCGCGGCCCACTTCTTCTTTCAGCTTCACCATCAGGCGCTGATGATTCTTGATGTGCCACATCGTGAAATCCGGGATCGTGGTCATGGCCAGTTCCCAGTTTTTACGGTCGAGATAGATCGCGTCGGTGTCCTCGAGTGCCTGCATCGAGAGTTTCGTTGGTGTTTCGAAAAGAAAGCTGTTGAGCTCTCCGCAGAATTTTCCTTCCTCTGCAAAGTAGATCGTTCGTTCCGAACCTTCCGGGCTGATGTAATACTGGCGCACTACACCTTTCATGATGAAGTAGGTCTGTTTCACCACGTCTCCGGCGGAGAAAAGCATTTCATTTTTCCGGAAGCTCTTCGTATTGAAAAGCGCAAGCAGTTCCGGGAATTTCCTTTCGGGAAAATCGTGAACAGAGCGGAGTAAACGAAAGAGAAGATGCTGCTCCATTGCTCAAAAATAAACAGAGGAAGGAACTTTCCCGCTTTTATCCCGGTAAAGAATGAAAATTACGAACGGCTACAGTTGCTGCGGAGTGTGATCAGGAAATGGAGCTGATGATCACGACCGCATCATTACACGGATCTAATCCGTAATGATCAGTTTTGCGCTGCCGATCAATTGATGTTCCGATGTCAGCTGAAGAAAATAAATTCCAGCCGGAAGATCTTCGCGTTGAAGAATAAAACTGCCGGAAGAAATGTTCTTGACGGTTCTGAGCAATTGTCCGTACGGATCATAAATTTCCAGTTCAGCGTCATATGGTGTGAAATGAAAATGAATGATGGATGAAGAGGATAACGGATTGGGGGAAATGGAAATTCTGTTAATTCCGTTGTCGATAGGCGAAATACCTGCACAATCAAAAACGTAAATGGAATCGTGTGCCGATGCAGAGCATCCTAAAGAATCTGTATAAGTATAAATGATCGTGAAGATTCCCGTACCTGCCGCCGAAGGACTGAATTGATTCCCATTCACGCCGATACCTGTGAATATTCCCCCGGAAGGAAATGCTCCGGTGAGCAAAACAGAAGAGGTGCTCACACATTGCGAGTCAACAGCGGAAAGATGGAGCGCGACGTATGGAACCGGATTTACCACAACGGTCACTGCCATCGTATCACTGCATCCCATCTGTGATGTGCCGATCACTGAATAGGTTGTGGTGGACAATGGTGAAACGGAAAACGACGCAGACGGAACAGAATCCGGCAACCAGGTATAAGTGGATGCGCCGGATGCGGTAAGTGTGGTGGTGTCACCTTTGCAGATGGACAGATCTCCGGCAACAGCAAGTGTTGGAGTACAAGAACAATTGAACTTCGCAACAAAAATATCCTCACTACCCGAAAGCGTCAATGTATCTGTTCCGACCACGAACGGATCTACTTCATAATCGCCACCGATCAATGCATCGCCTGCCGGATCTGTTGCCACTTCATTGATGTCATCGCCTCCACTCGCAAGAGGAGCAGCGCAGATCACAGAACCCGTGGAATCATACTTTACAATGAACATCGGATCAAATAAAACAGAGGATGTGGTGAGTGTGAATGAGCCGAAAGTGATGGCCGGGCTGTGAAAGGATCCGGTAACAAAAGCATTTCCATCAGGATCAGATGCAACCGAATACCCCATGTCATCAGGAGTTCCCCCGGCGCTTTTCGCCCACAACACATTTCCATTCGCATCATACCTGCATAAAAAAACCTGCGCACTTCCATTGCCGGGATTACTGAATGAAGTTGCACCGAATGAAATGGACGAACTGCTGAAATCCCCGGTAACAAAAACATTTCCCCATGGATCAACACTTACACCCATGCCTTCATCATGACCGGTTCCCCCGGCTCTTTTAGCCCACAACACATTTCCGGAAGAATCATATTTGGCGACAAAAACGTCGCCGTAACCTGTCGCGGAATTGGTAAGTGTAAAAGAATCAAAAACAATGGACGAACTGCCGAAGAATCCGGTCACAACGACATTTCCATTCGGATCTGCGCTTACAGCATAACCTTTATCACCGTTTGTTCCACCGGCCCGTTTTGCCCACAACACATTTCCGCCGGTATCCATTTTCACTGTGAATACATTTACAGTTCCGGCGTTCAAAAGCGTGAAGGAATCGAAGATTATCGAAGGACTCTGAAAATATCCCGTGATAAAAATGTTTCCGGATGGATCGGCACATATTCCGTAAGCGATATCACTGGTCGTTCCCCCGGCACGTTTCGCCCACACAAGATTTCCGGCCGGATCATATTTGGCGATAAATACATCATCATTTCCTGAGTTGACAAGTGTTGTTGTGCCGAATGTGATAGAAGAGCTTCTGAATGCGCCGGTAACAAACACATTTCCTGATGCATCCGTACAGAGCGACCAGCCGGAATCATCATTGTTGCCACCTGCGCTCACCGCCCACACAACATTTCCGTTCGTATCATATTTCACAAGGAAAATATCCAGTGCACCCGGCGCGCTATTGGTCAATACAAACGTGCCGAATGAAATACTGGAGCCTGCGAATCCTCCGGACACAAAACTATTCCCAGCTGTATCTGTGCAGATCGCCCTTCCCTCATTGTAATTTCCTCCCGAACCATTTCGAGCCCATATCCAATCTGATTGTGCATATGCACCAGTCACAAGCAGCAGTGAAAAAAGACTGACAAGGAATAATTTCATTTCGAAGAAATTAATTTTCTCACCGGATCACCTGCATCAGTTTTGTTTCTGTCGCGGCATTGCCATCGATCAAACGGTACAGGTAGATCCCTTCCTCGAGGGAATGCAGATCGACTTCCGCAGTTTCTGTTCCCTTACCGATGAGTTGATCGAAAAGAATTCTTCCCTGCAGATCCATCACCTGTAAGTGCATTTCATGATCCACATTCTCAAAAGGAACCGTGGTTGAAGAACTGGCAGGATTCGGATAATTCTGGCCAAGCGAAATATTTTTCATCGCGGCATCGTATTCCTGCACCGACAATGTGCCGTTGAACCACGCATACGAAAGCGCGACGATCTGATTCTGTACGGCAGATGATCCGAGCATTTCTATTCCCGGAGAAATGAAAACAGTTTTCCATGTTCCGTTCTCAGCGCGCACTCCGGCACCTTTCGTCGTATCTCCATTGTAACAGAAGACCTGGTTTCCGAAAAGTGTGTCGGTGATGATGCCCGGGAAATAATTCGGGTAACCACCGGGATTCATTCCGTAATAGTTGGTGATCGCCGCTCCGGGAACGGTTCCGAAAACAGCGTCATTTGTATTCGTTGAGAGATTCCAGTTGTGAT
>DATJEX010000107.1:0-2994 GCA_035496135.1 Bacteroidia bacterium | reverse complement strand
AACACGAGTCGATCGCTGGCAGGAAACATGGAATGATTTCAAGGCCCGTCCCTATGGTTATGGTTTGGGAAAAGCAGGCGCAGTGGCATTCCGTTATCTCGTGAATTCAGATGTACCTTCTGCTCCATACAGTACGGATGGATGGATCCTGAAACTCGCCTGTGAAACCGGAATTTATGGTGTGATCACCTTTCTTTTTTTCTGTTGTGTTTATTTTTTCCGTTTCGTGAGGCAACTCATGAAAAGAAGAAAAGGAACGCACATCGTCATATTCGCGCTCTTTCTCGCTGTGAATGCGCAAGCGCTCATCAGTAACGTGTACGATTTTTATCCTTACATCGGGATTTTCTGGATGCTGATGGGACTCACCGAATCTGAGCTGGAGGAAGCCCCATGAAACTGAGCGTGATCATCGTGAGTTATAATGTGAAGGATCTTCTTCTTCAGTGCCTTCGTTCAGTTTTTGTTTCTGCCGGCTCCGGAAAATGTGAAGTGATCGTCGTGGACAATCATTCAACAGACGATTCTGTCGCTTCGATCAGGAAAGAATTCCCGCAGGTCAGCATGATCGCAAATGAGCACAATGCCGGATTTTCAGAAGCGAATAACCAGGGGATGAGAATTTCTACCGGTGAATTCATTCTGCTGCTCAATCCCGACACCGAATTCAGGAATGGAACGCTGTCTTCGCTTCTTGCATTCTGTGAAACGCATAAAAATAAATTTCTTCTCGGGCCGCGTTTGCTGAATTCTGACGGAACATTGCAGATCTCGGCGTGGAAGAAACAGGGAACATGGAATGTGATCGCGGAATCTCTATTCCTTCACAAACTTCTTCATGTTTCTGAATATTCCGCTGATAAATTCAATACACAATTTTCGCCATGGATGGTTTCCGGCGCAGCGATGCTTTTCCCACGGATCGTTTTTGAAGAGACCAATGGAATGGATCCGCATTTATTCTGGATGGAAGATGCCGACTTGTCTCATCGCGCGGCGAAGTCGGGAGCAGAGATCATTTATTTTCCGTCAGCGGAGATCATTCATCACAGCGGACAGAGCTCGAAGAAGAATCTCAACGTCACGATCTCCAACCAATTGCTGAGCAAACTCAAATTCATCCGGAAGCATGATGGATTGTTCTTGTTCTGCGTTGCAGTTTGTTTTGTGAAGCTGCAGATCTTTTCACGGCTGATCATCTTCGGTATCGCCGGATTGTTTTCAACAACAGCTTCTGCAAAAGCGAAAGCCTATGCCTATTCATTCCGGAAATTTTACCGCTACCTTTTCTCCGGCGACAAACGTGTAACCTGATGGGCCTGCGCATACTTCTTCTTTCAGATGTGAATTCTCCGCATACACGGAAGATCGCCGGTGGACTTTCTGCCGAAGGATCTTCGGTCGGAATATTTTCATTGACGAAACAGGATAGCGTGGTGAAATTCACCGGCGATGTGAAAGTGTTTGACGGTTCCGCTTTGGACAGGGAAGTGATACGGGGAAATCTTTCGGGGAAACTTGCATATCTGAAAACGGTACGGTCGCTTAAAAAGACCATCACGGAATTCAATCCTGATATCGTTCACGCGCATTACGCGAGCAGCTATGGCCTGCTCGGAAAATTATCGGGATTTCATCCGCTTGTTGTCTCGGCATGGGGAAGCGATCTGCTTGATTTTCCAAATTCAACGGTCAAACGTTTGCTGATGAAAAGGATCCTTCATTCGGCAGACCAGGTGATGTGTACCAGTAAAACACTTTCCGATGAAGTGAAGAAGATCTCCGGGAAAGATTCGTTGATCACGCCGTTCGGGATCGATGTGACTGAATTTGCTCCACGGAAAACCGGATCATTTTTTCCGGATGGCACACTTGTGTTCGGAACGGTGAAGTCGCTGGAAAAAGTTTACGGAACAGACATTCTTATCAGGGCTTTTGCTGAGGCGAAGAAACACATCGGCGAGGAATGCGGATTGCTGCTTGTTGGAGGCGGATCATTGGAAAATGAACTAATGGAACTCGCGCAAAAACTCGGAGTGAATGAATCTGTTCATTTTGTGGGCAGGATCGATCACACCGAAGTTCCGCGCTATCACAACGCGATCGATATTTTCATGAACCTATCCCGTTATGAAAGTTTTGGTGTTTCCGTTCTCGAATCGATGTCGTGCGGGAAACCAGTGATCGTTTCCGACACGGGCGGATTGGCCGAAATTGTTTCGAATGGGGTAGATGGGATAAAAGTTCCTGTTGAGGATATTGCCAAAGCTGCAGAAGCGATGATCATACTTGCGGAGGATCACGAATTGAGAAAACGGATGGGAGAGATGGGCAGAAAGAAAGTGATCGATCATTACGAATGGTCGCAAACCATAAAATTGATATCAGAACGTTATCAACAAATGCTGAAGAACAGGAAATGAAACTGCTGATCCTCACACAATATTTTCCGCCTGAAGTTGGCGCACCGCAGAATCGACTCTTCGAATTGGCTTTGCGTCTTCAGAGAAACGGGATCGACATCACTGTTCTTACTGCCATGCCGAATTATCCTGCCATGGAAATTCAGGAAGCATATCGCGGAAAGAAATATCATTACGAAGAGATGAGCGGATTGAAAGTGCATCGTGCTTCCATTTATGTTTCGAAAGAACGTTCGATCATCAAACGGTTGAGAAATTATTTTTCCTTCGTGCGTTCCTCTTATCGCGTTGGCAAAAAGATCCAGGGAAATTTCGATTACATACTTTGTGAAAGTCCGCCTTTGTTCCTCGGAATGTCGGCGATGCGTTTGTGCCGTGTGAAAAAAGCAAAACTCATTTTCAATGTTTCAGATCTCTGGCCGGAGAGTGCCGAAAAACTCGGCATTGTCACCAATCGTTTTCTGCTGAAGAGAGCTTACAATCTCGAGAAGAAACTCTACATGAATTCCACATTGATCACGGGTCAAACGCAGGGAATCGTGAAAGATATCCTGCATCGTTTCCCGGATCG
>DATJEX010000106.1:0-3423 GCA_035496135.1 Bacteroidia bacterium | reverse complement strand
CAGGGGTTATTCGATCGACACGAAACGAAGAACGGCGAAGAAACTTTCGGCGGCGAGAGCAAAAGCTGTGGCCGATTATCTCATCGCGCATGGTGTCGATAAATCAAGGGTGCGGCATAAAGGAATGGGGCAATACAAAGGAAACAGCGGCGATGGAAAGCGGGTGGAATTCGTTTTCTCTTCAAGACAATGACACGCATGAGCATTTGCAAAAGGAAAGCCCGGAAGAAAAAAATGTCAGCACTGATCAGCACGGTGTTGCTTCTTTTCCCTTTGCTTCATTCGCAGAATCTCATTCTCAATCCCGGTTTTGAAGATCACGGTGATGCAGGAGTTGGCGGAACACAATTGAAAGATGTTCATGTTCCGGGATGGAGTGATCCCACAACTGGCACGTCTGATATTTATTTTTATCCGAACGGGGATGGTGCTTCTACTTTTCCTGTCGCTGATTCCGGTTCGTGTTACGGAGCATTTTATGGAAGTGCCGACGGACATTACTGGGGCGAATATCTCCAGGGAACATTGACCACACCACTCGTGAAGAATTCTGTTTACCGGTTTTCCTTCGCTTTCAGTGTGTATGAAAAAACCGGTGATGACGGAATGAACGTGGCCAATTATGTCGGCGTTTCATTTTCCGATCAGCAGCGATCGAATCTTGCCCCACTCGCCAATGCCATCCGGATGAAACCCGACATCGTGTTCACCGATCAAAAAAGTGTGCATCGCAATGGAAGATGGACGGTCTTTTACCAGGATTATACTGCACACGGCGGAGAAAAACATTTCATTCTCGGAACGTTCAATCCAAAAGGTGTTCAGTATGAAAATGATTACGATCGCTCCACTTACTGTTTCGCCGATAATTTTTCACTCGTGAGTACACGCGCACCCGGACCTATACCCGATTGGGTTTTTGCGAATGATTCGGCAAGAACAGGAATGAACGAGGATCATTTTCCGGAACGCGATCATCCCGGTGAAAGATCTTTTTATTCCGAACCTTTCCGCACGAGCGAAGAGCTCTGTAACGCTGAAGAACGGAACCTTTTCATTGAAGAACTCACGCGTCGCAGATCTTTCTTCGCATAATGATGTGGCCCATGAAAAGGATCGCCTGCTTTTTTTTCATTGTTCTTATAGCGCTTGCATGTAAGAATGCTCTGCATGCGCAGAATCTTGTCATCAATCCCGGATTTGAAATTCACCCGGGTTTTCCGGATCGTGTCACCAATTCGCCAACTATAAAGGCCATTACCATTCCCGGCTGGACCGATCCGACAGAAGGAACTTCCGACCTGTATATCTGGGGTCCGGAGAAAACGGAGAATTCCATTACACCTGTTCCTGATTCCGGAAATGCTTATGGCGGATTCTGGGGAAGTGACCAGGGAAAAGGTGAAGGAGAATACATGCAGGGCACACTCAGCATGCCGCTCAAAGCAGGTGTCACCTACCGCTTTTCCATTTCCATCTGGATCGATATCGGTCTTTACGGAAATGAGAATGACATCAATTCATTTGAAGTTTCATTCTCCGATTCATCCAGAAAAAATCTTGGCGGACTGGCACAGTCGATCGAACTGAAATCGCAGATCAAATTGAGCACTTCTAAACGAATCCAGCGTACAGGAAGGTGGGATGTGTATCAAATGGATTATACAGCGAGAGGCGGCGAACGTTATTTCATTCTCGGAACTTTCCGTGATCGGGGTGTAAAAGTCAGCAGCGATTACGTTACTCCGACTTACTTTTACATTGACAATGTTTCATTGGTTTCGGAGGAAGAACTTGGCCCGATCCCTCCGGGTTATTGAATGTTGAATCAACATTTATTCTATCCATGAATTCACGCATGATGAGAACGATCTTACAGCAACTGCTTCTTTCCTCTATCATATCGCTGCCGCTTTTCTCGCAGCGTTCTTTTCCACAAGACAGAATTAACGCTGCGTTGCAAACTGCATTTTTGAATTCAAAGCATGGTGCTCCTGCCTCCGTTCCTGCGAATTCAAACCGGGATCTTTCCGCTTACCTGGACCAGATGACGCAACTCCGGAAAGATCATTTCGATCCATACCGTATTCAGAATGATCTTCCGCAACCACAAGCGCTCGATACAGTGATCGTTGGCCTTGTTCCGAACGATACGCTGCGCATCACCGGCAACTGGAATCATACCGGACCGATCTGGGTGCTGGGAACAGGCGTTCTTATTTTTCATAACGCAACCGTGCATGATACGGGCGATGTGATCGTTTTCCAGAATGGAAAATGGCTGGCGGATTCCACTTCCTTCTTTTTTCCGCAGAATTATTTCTACGAGCGGACTTTTCTCCTCGTGCAGAATGGTGTCGCGGTGTTCGATCATTGTTCCACCAATTACAGCGGCATGTCGCACGGACTCACTGTCGCAGGAAACGCTTCCATGACGTGGAACGATATGCATAATGACGACTGGACCACGTGCGGACTGAACGGCCACGCCAGCATGAGCATTCACAACTGCAATGTGAGCGGTGAATATATTCTCTACGATACATGCACGGCGAATTTCATTCACGCCGACACGATCATTCTCTGGCACCAGATGCCGGCGACCGCTGTTGTCAATTATGGTTTTCCTTCGGGAAATCCCGTTTACAATTATGATTTCAATAATTCGATCGCGGGTGTAAGCGGATTGAATTATTCCGTTCACGCGGATTCGTGCGTGGACGTGATGTGGGCACTCATGCCTGTGAATGGTTCCGATGTCACACTTTCCAATTCAACGATCCGTCTCATCGGCGCATGGTTCATGAATGGTGATATCACAACAGCTCACGGCATTTTCAATAATTCTTCCTACACCAATTACATCACACCCCTCGCCGACCGGAATCTTCATCTCATCAATTCTTCCGTGCAAACCTGGAGTATGTATCTATTCGATTCTTCGCAGGTGATCATGGACAGTTGTCAATTCGGTGAGATCGGAACGCAACAGGAATCGTATGTAAGCGCGACCAATGTCCTCGCAGATGGAAGTGGCGGTTATTTCTGGGCGACTGATACCAGCGCTGTGATCGCGACGAATTGTATCAGTTACAATACTTGCCGCAGCGAAAGAAATGGATTGTTCATCCTGGGTTACAGCTGGCTGCCTTTCACTCCACCCACCTCCATCAACAACAGCGAGATCATCTGCGTACAGAACACCCTTGTCGCCGACCCGGTTCCATATGATGCAAGCGTGGCGTGGCTGGAAAAAATTGATGGTCCCGATACCACTTATGTGAATTCAATCGTCCCGCTGAATGGATCTGCATGGATCAACCAGGGACCCTTGGGAAATCCAATTGATTTCTCTTCATACAGTTTGTATTGGCAGTATCCGGCTGTGTCGCAAAACTGGTACCAGATCGTCATTGATTCTTC
>DATJEX010000105.1:0-4584 GCA_035496135.1 Bacteroidia bacterium | reverse complement strand
TCTGTTCAACAAGATGGACCTCTGTATGATCATTATTGTACAGCCCGATCCAGGCCATTTTGAATCTGCCGAATCTCAGCGCCATACGGCAACACTCCCTGAACAGTACGTCCTCGTCATTTATATGAACAACTTTCTGGTTGACCTGGCTGATAAAAGCATAAAGGTGACTGGCTCTCTTCAGTTTTTTCTTGTACTCCTTTATTCCCTTTTTGATGACAGCCAGTTCGGCCATTCGGTCCTGCTTCTCCCTGGACTGCGCAACAAGTTTCTTATTGGCAACGATCAGCTGCCGGTTTCTTTTGTTACGAAATGTGTCCTTAGGGTTATTCATCGGATCAGGTTATGCTGAATAGTGCAAATATGTATCACCCGCAACCGAAAGCGATTACACAATTGCGGGAGTTGTTGCGGAATTCACACCTGGCCCGCTGGATTTTCTCCAACTCAAGAAAGCCCGGACTCAATGCACATTCACCGGTTGATCTTCTTCCGATGACTACCCGATCTTAACGGCAAGTAATGTCACATCATCCGTTTGTTCACTTCTTCCCTTCCAATCGCTCAATATTTTTTCGAGAATGCATTTCTGGATGTAAAAAGGGAGATGCTTGTTCCGGTCAAGGATTTCTATTAATTTTTTATACCCGAATTTTTTGTCATAACAGCCACCAAACTGATCGATGACGCCGTCCGTGAACAGGTATAGACAATCACCCTTTTCAATATCCTGTTCGTGATTCCGGATCACAACTTCTTTCTCCACCTGTTCTCCGATCGAACATTTGTCTCTTTTGAGTTCGATCAGTTTCCCTTTACGGAGTATAATTCCTCTCATTTTTGCGGAAGCGTACCTCATTTTCTTCAGCGTGTGATCGATCGTGCAGATCATGGTATCGGCCGATTCAATGATGCGGGCTTTTTTATTCTGCCTGGTGGCAGAAAGAATTTCCCGGTGAATCAGCGATAACATATTCGCCGGATCGCCACAGTGTTTCTCCATGATCCTGGAGATAATGTTCAGTACCATGATCGACATGTAGGAAGCTGAAATTCCATGCCCGGTACTATCGCCCATTACGATAACTGATCTGTTCTCCCGCTTTTCCACTTTATAAAAATCTCCGCCGATGATCTTCTGCGCATTATAGATCAGGAAAGACTCCGGGAAAATCTCCCCGATTTCTTCTTCCTGTGTCATAAAGGAATTGTGAACCTGCTTCGCATAATACAGGTTTTCCATTATTCCCGGATCACCTTTTGTTTTAGGCAGTTTAAAAAGCTTTGGCTTAATAACGAGACCAGGGTCAGGTTTGAACAGGTCGCCTATTCCAATGAACATGCGCTCCATTATGGAAAAAGGAATTTTGGGTTGTAACACAGGTGACGTTCTCATACTTGATCTGTTTTTATCCGGAATGGTTTAGTGGTGATCTACGGTGCAAAGAACGTTTTACACAGCCCGGAATAAAATAGTTCATCCTGCCTTTTGTTTGTAGTTATTTATTCTACACCGCAATTCACCCTCCAGGCTGATCATACCGGGAACGTCGTGCAAATAAAATTTCTGATCTCTCAGAGGATTTCCAGGTGAACGGAGAACCTGGATTTTTCCGGTTAATAAACAGAAACCTCATCAAACCATAACCACATCCGGAAACGATCGAAGGTCAGGCAACATCATCGATCTTTTTGAGATTCTCGATCACCGTTAAGGGTTTCTCGAGAGGAAGTGTGAAATAAAATGAAGTTCCTTCCCCCGGAACGCTTTCAACCCATATCTCGCCGCCATTCTTCTCCAGGAATCCCTTCACGAGCAATAAACCAATTCCGGCTCCCTTGTCCTTTTCTCTCGCTTTTGAAAGCGACCGCGCCTGCGGAGTAAATAATTTTTCCTGGATCTCCCTGTCCATCCCGATCCCGGTATCCTTTATTTCAATAATTATTTTGTCTTCCTTTTTCTTGGTCTTCACAGTTATGCTCCCACCAGCTTCCGTGTGTTTCAAAGCATTTGATACAATGTTCTGAAGAATAGAGAGCACCATTTTTCCGTCGGCAAAAACACTGATATTTTCATGAATTTCGTGATGAAGATTGATAGCCTTTATTGAAGCATTCTCACTTAATGTATCAAAGACTTTTCTGACATATTCGGCAAGATTTATTTTTGCAGGGGTAAATACGTCTGCCGCATATTTTATTCTTGCCCATTCCACCAGGTAGTCGAGCATGTTCAATTCTTCTTTTGATGATTTATGGAGAAGATCCAGCATTTCCTTTGCGACACCCGGCTCCAGTTTGTCATAATTCAATTTCAGATATTCGGCAGTACTTATTATGCCGGCCAATGGACTTCTTAGATCATGAGAAAGGATAGCCAGGACACTCTCTTTATGCGTGTTCAGTTCTTCCAGTTCCTTCACATATTTTGCAATGGAATCTTCCGACTTTTTTCTTTCCGTCAGGTCTCTCAGGATCTTCACGTATCCAAGCATCTCACCGTTTATCCCGAGAAACGGGAAAACCAATCCGTAAGCGTAAAATTTACTCCCGTCCTTGCGGATATGCCATTTGTTATCCACAGCTCTTCCGTCTCTTGAAGCGGTCTCAATTTCAATTGCCGGGGCGCCTGATTTCCGGTCTTCTTCCGTGAAGATCACTTCAAATTTTTTCCCGGTTATCTCGTCCGTCTCATACTGAAATATTTTTGTCGCCCCCGAATTCCAGCTGTTAATGACCAGGTCGGTATCCACTGTAAAAATGGAATAGTCCTGCAGGCTATCGATGACCTGGCTGTAAAATTCAGCAGTAGGCACGTATTGATTTTTGATCACTACAGGTTTGTTCTGTTCGTCCTTCATTACTTTATTTTAAGCTCATTAAAATTGAGTTGAGAATCTTTGATTTGCTCATGGCAAGAATAACGATCAGAAAACTGAATGAGTTGGATAATTCCCTCCATAAATTACATCATTCACACATTTGCCATCAGCTCCACGCTTATCTCCATACTTTCCCGATCCGCAGGAGGTCCTCTATTTCCTTAACTCCATTTTACCGCTCTGCGTCAGGTCAAGATGAAAGGTCAGTTCAACAGGATCGGTCGATCTCAGGTTGGCGTTCAACTTCAATGTATAGTCCCACTGGTCCTTGTTAATCAGAATGTCGAACATCGTCCGTCCCATATTGAATACATCAATTTTTACCGGGATAGTGATGAGCGTAAAATCTTTCGGCTTGATGATTACGGTATCCCTGTAACTTCCATTGATATTCCCTGTTTTCAGAATGTTCATAGCGTAAACCAGGTCTTTTATTTCCAGTGCGACCACGCTGTTATTGGTGATCCTGATCTTCACATCGGCCAATATCGATCTCAGATCGGGTTTCCTGTAATTTACATCCACGATCTGAAGTTCCGGTGGCAATGGCAATTCCAGCTTCGCGGATTTATTGACAAGAAATTTGCCTTTACCGAACACGGTGGAATACTGGAGTGAAACAACAAAAGAATAATCGGCACTGTCGCCGTACTTTCTTTCCGTCTTCACATCCTTTAAAATGGCTGAGTAAGGGATCCTGAATGCAAAATCGATCGTATCATGCGTATGTGCGCTTAATTTTTCCCCAATGAAGAGCCGATCCTGCAGGTAAGTTTTATCAAACAGTCCAACGGAATACTGCATCGAGTCAATTTCAATTTCAAGGAAAGAATTGTTTTCCACCACCACTTTCGAATGAACGTAAGAAGTATCGTTTTTGATGACAATGGATACGCCGCCTGTTTGTTTTACCGTTGGAATGAAATGCCGGATGATTCTTTCATGGAAAATAAACAACAAGCCTCCGGCCAGCAGGACAAGGATCCCGATAGAAATAAATATCCGTTTCCATTTGGTTTTCATTTTCCGTTGTTGTTATCCTGTTTCCGGAAATACTTCCTCAGCAAAAAACTGTGCTGAAGCGCCGCAAGATCCTCATCCAGTTTCTTCGAACTGCTTTCCAGGTTACTGATCGTGGTTTTCAATTGCGCGCCGGACACTTCATCGTGAAGCAAAACACCAACAGGCGTATTCACATCGGCACTCGCCTCTTTCAGATCACTCACAAAAGCTGCTGCCGTGTCGGCCACCTGCTGTAATTCCAGGATAGAAGCTTTCATGGAAGTGAATACCACGGTGTCGGTCACGAGATCGTTGGCAAGTGTTCCGCTTTTGTTCAGGTTCGCACTGAATTCCGAGAGCGAAGCAATGAGCAATTGTGCATTTGCTGAAGCGAGTTGAAGTGAGTTGGCTGTTGCCGCAATGCTGTTGTAAACAGAATCGCTGTTCAGCAACCTGCTGATCGTTCCCTGCCCATCCACTATTTTTTGTGTGATCGCAAGAATATTCAGATTGCTTTTCTGGAAGGTTGCCATGATATCTTCTGTCGATAACGCGGTTTCATTTGCCAGGGTATCTCCCTCTTCCACTTCGGGAACGGAAGAAGTTCCGCCGTAAATGACAAGAATTTTATTTCCGATCAATCCATCCGTACTCACTTTTACTTTGGCGTCCTTCCGGATGTACTGTTGCGATTCGATAT
>DATJEX010000104.1:0-2961 GCA_035496135.1 Bacteroidia bacterium | reverse complement strand
AGAACAGTTGAGCAAACGACAGGAATGGAAACCGGAAGGCGTCCGACGGCAATGTTTGTTTCCTTTCTGTCAGAACGAATATCTGTTCTTGCGGAACAAATGCATCCTTTACCCGGAATGAATTGGTTGATGAATTCTTCAGCCCTGAAGTTTTCCAGTCGTTGATGATCTCCACCTGGTCGCGCATGAGTGCGCAGGAACGAACGGTTGTTCCGTCGGTGTCGATGAAGCTTGTCGTGAAAATGGTCGCGTAATCAGAACCGCTCGCATATCTCCATTCACCCGAGAGCTTGAATCCGCCATTTGTCGCGATGACTTTTCCTGAAGGAGCGCCGCTTCCTGCGATCACCGCATCTTTTGGTGAGAATAATTTTCGATAGGTTTTCTCATCAAAATATTCCGCGAAATAATTTCCCCCATTACCGATCTGGATGAGCCATCCGAGGCTTCCATTCACATAAGAACAATCTTCGATCACGCGGAGCATCTCCAATATGTTCATGTCGAGTCCGCCGACATCCGCCGGAAGAAAACATTTGAAAAGTTTATGCTGAATGATCTTCTCAATTACATCTCTGCCGATCTCATTTTTGTATCGCCCTGACGAATCGATAAAGAGCGGCGAGAAAATATCTTTGACGGAAGGAGATGACATAAATTCTTTTTGTGAAGATTCAAATATACTCAGTCCTGCAGTTGTGATGACCCGGAATCCGATCTGCATTCATCCTCGCTCATCATTTGTTTTTTTGTAAAAATACCTGTACCAAAATGGTGAAGTGAGGAAGAAGGTGAGCAGAATGATCAGCGCGCCGGTGTAGACCTGGTTCTTCGCAAATCCTTCCTTTCCATATTTATAAATGAATAGGGCCACTGAGGCCAAAGCATTCACTACTCCCCACAAGATATTCTTCACGTCTCCAACACCGAACCCACTCAGCATTTTTCCTTTCCAGGTCCCGAGGATATAGTGCGGCATCGCATTCATGAGTGTAAGTCCGATGAAAAGATCGATCCATTGCATAGGTTCAATTTTTGGTAACGGCTAAAGTTACGGAGTAGCCCTGACTGACATGAGCAAAGTGGTTATTCGCCCTTAAGGGACGCGAATCAGGAATATCTCCTCAACAACTTCTCATTCTTTTCAATTTTCTTTTGTTCGGCGCGTTCTTCATCCGACATTTCAAGATGAGCGATCCGCGATGCGATCGCTCCTGTTGTCCGGCCGAAATGTTCTGCCATTTCTTTTTCCGTGTATCCATTCTCGTGCATCTCCATCAGTTCTTCGTCGAGTTCGGGCGTCCATTTCCGGTATGCGCCCTTGTACATCTGCCGGATCATTTCGACATCGTAGGATTTTTCCCGCTTATCGGAAATATCGAATGATGGAATAATGTTATCCGGAACACGTATATCACGAATGCCTGAGTTTTTGCGTTCATAATATTCTTCCAGCGCTTTTCTGAATCGGTCATTAGCAGACCCACGGCCCAATTTCTTATCGAGGAAGCGCATATAACTTTCTTCCTGCATTTTCAATTCCATCTCGACCGGCATTCCATCTTCTTTCACCTTAATGTTCTTTGATTCCGGAAATCCTTTCGGCATGAGTTCTTGCGGGATCTTCACGAGCGTACGGGTGCGTGTCACTGCCACATACAGGAGATTTATTTCTTCATTGATCTTCGGCAAGCTGAGTGGATTGTTCTTCGAATCATTTTTCATCTTGTCAATCTTGGAATCGGTAATGAAGTCGGGCATCAGTTCCACTTCGTCGTATTCCATTCCTTTGCAGCGATGAACAGTGGAAAAGATCAATTCAGCCTGGTGTTTGTCATCGTTCTCCACATGTTTTTCCTTGAGCCGCTTCAGGATTCCCGGAATCTCATTGCCATAATCTTCCACGATCTCCTTCATCATTTTCATTTGGGCATCTTCCGTTTTCTCCACGTATTCGGCCAGTTCATCCATGCTTCGCATCTTTTTGATGAGTGCATCGCGGATCAGGTGACGTTTGCCGTTATAAAGATTGAGCACATCGTACAGTGAAGCGCCGTCCTCGGCGTACGTATAGGAATAAATATTCCCTTCAAAATACAATCGGCTCACTGGAACTCCCGACGAAACATGTTCTATCGCACTTCTCAATAATCCAAGATTCGTTCGGGCGATGATCGCTTTCGATCTTATTTCAGAATTGTTTCCCGCGCCATTCACCTGCACCGGAACGAACCCGGGATTCACTTTTGTTTTCAGTTCCAGCATTTTCATGGCGAGAATCGCGATGTCCGGAGGAAAACGGAAACTCGTGGAGAGAAAATAATTCTGAAAATCTGTTTTCTCGAGTGAATTCACGGCATACCTCCACCCATAGATCTGCTGGTGTGTATCGCCCACAATGACTTTTGTAGCGGACTGTTTCAGAAAAATATCAAGCATGGCAGCGGACGCGTCCTGGCCTTCATCAAACAGGATGAAATCAAAATCGAGCAGGGGAGCGGAGAGCTGGAATTTCTTGAGATAGAAATCATGCGTGATCTCAATTTCGCCTTTGTCCATTTTCGAAAGAAGATCGGCGGTCTTATTCAGGATATAGCTGTAAAAGCTGTTGACAAACTGCAGGGCTTTCCGGTCACTGATCGTTTCGCGGTAATTCAACTGGGCGATATCCGTTTTGTCGCTGTTGCAGTAATAAGAAATGAAGCGCAGAATATGATTCGCGAGAATATACTCGGTGTGGCGTTCCTCACCGCCACTCAACCCGAGCAGATCCACGATTTCGTGGGTTTTGTATCCTGCAACCCTGACCTTGTATTTGTGTTTGAAAACAATTTGCTTGTACGCGAGCGAGTGCGCCGTTTCTATCTGCACATTTTTCAAACCGGCCTCGAGGAATTTACGTTGTGCTTCCAGCTTCACCGATTTGTTGAAAGCGAGATAGAGGATCTTCGCGCCGCGCGG
>DATJEX010000103.1:0-3272 GCA_035496135.1 Bacteroidia bacterium | reverse complement strand
AGTTGCATACGTCATCGGATCTCCATCATGTACCGCGATAAGGTCGGCATCAGATGGATGAACAGCGTGCATGGAATCCATGTACACGATCCCGCGCACACACCAGCCGCACCATGTTCCTGTGGCTTCTTCCACTGTCACGTGGTGAACAGGAATGAATGCTACACCCTGCATCGTTACACGTTGCTGGTCATTTGCCGAATTATTATCACCCGGAGTCACGACAGAAAAAGTAATATCGTGTGGGCCGAGCTGATGCATCACATAAGGAGCAGCGTGCATGAATGAATAATCGGCACCCGGCGCGATATTCACGCTGGAAATATGATCCGTGTGAATTCCATTCTCGTCCGAATAAACAAGATCAAGCGCGGTGATGGCATTTGTTCCTTCATTACGGATGATGCCGGTGAACTGTACGCTCCTGTTGAGTACGACATACGATGAGGAAGATCCCGTTGAAGGATCGAGTTGAAGCAGGCTTGCATCAATATTCGCATTGATGGTTGCTCCTGTAAACAAAGCCGTTGTGGCGAGTAGTAGTTTTTTCATTCTTTTTGTTTTGGGTTAATGCGAATGTTTAGCGTTGGGGTTATACTAAGTTAGTCAGAAATGGAGAACTGGCAAATAATATCCGGACGGGTGAAGGTGAAAGGGAAACGGGATTAGTGAAAAGGTGTGTGGTTCCGGGAATTCCGTAGTTCGTACTAATGTCTCTCGCCTTTCGGAATATCAACAGCCAGAGGAGGAGTCTCCATTTTTATTTCTGGCCACAGTGAAGTTTTGAATCCTTCGAAGTCCTGTGCCCAGTCCTTGTGATGATACACGCAGACCGGGAGACAAATGCTGCAATAATTGTGTTTCGCGAAATACGGAAAACATTTTCCGGTGTCGACAACGTACCGGTCATTTCCCAAGTGATCTTTTCCCGCTGCAGGACTTCTTTCATCGGGGATCGCTTTTGCCGGGCAATAAATTCTGCAGGCTTTACACGTATCACAGAATTTCGCGATGCCGGCGTCGATCGGTGAATCGGTTTTCATTTCGATCGACGTGATCACACTTCCCAACCGGAACAACGGGCCCATTCTCGGGTGAATGATAGAACCATGCCTTCCCAATTCGCCGAAACCTGCCTTCAGCGCCAATGGAATATGCAGCACATCACTATCACCAAGCGGATGTTCGACACGACAAGCGTAACCAAGATCACGGATGTACTCTGCAAGAGCGATCACGATCTCGCCGAGCGATTCATAAATTCTCAAACACTCGATCGCCGATTCCCTGGAAGGAACAGTTTGAAAATTCCTCCAGCGCATTTTCTGCCCCACCACGATCGCATATTTTTCTTTGATCTCTCTTCCACGATAAATATCGGAAGGTTCGATCTGCGCAATGCCCACTTCATCCGCACCAAGACTCTTCGCTTTCATTTTGATCATCCGCGAAGCTTCCACATTATTCCGGAAAACATAACGATCGTGCGACACATGTCCTTCAAATCTTTTGTACTGATCTTCCTTGATCGTTTTCAGGATCTCATCCGCTTCCGGAATTTTGATGCTCCTCCCTCCTACTGCCGCATACCACAGGTCCCAATTGAATGCTGGTGGAGATTGAGGTGATGAATTCATTCAGTAAATATACTTCTTGTCGGGGGAAAGTGAAGGTGAAGGTGAAAGGGATAAAAATCAGGAGCGCACTTCCCTTTCACATTCACTTTTACTTTCACTCTTTCTCTGTGATAATGATCTTCTGTCCCGACAGAATGCGTTTGTCATCACTGATATAAAGGATATACATTCCTTCCGCTAATTTTCCGCGGAGATTGAATTCCATTAAACTTCCGATGGCTGGAACAGGAACACTTTGTGATTCTTCTTTTTCACCCGAAAGACTGTATACATCGATCTGTATCATATCACCAGTGTAAGAATCGGTGCTGATAAAGAGATCGCCGTCTCCTGCAGTTGGAAAAACAGAGAATACATTTTCGGATAATTCCTTAATGGAATTCACCTGCAGCGAATAATACGCGTTGATGCGTCCGCTTCCCAACAATCCAGCATAGGAAGGATTTACCGCATCGATATTCTCGCATCCATTTTTCAATGCAGTTTCCACTTGCGCCGGACTCGATCCGGGAAGAGCAGAAAGGATCAATCCTGCGACACCAGCAGTGAGTGGAGTCGCCATTGATGTTCCGCTTGCACTTCCATACGTGTTTCCTCCATCGGGAAGCGTGCTGTAGATGGAAGATCCCGGAGCCATCACATCGATCCACGAACCGTAGTTGGAATAAAATGCTTTGCTGTCATCAGACTCGGTCGCACCAACCGCGATCACGTATTGATCCGCGGCCGGGTAATACGGAGTACTGGAACTGCTGTTTCCTGCCGCTGCCACCAATACGATGCCATGCAGATTCGCTGATTGAAAAAGATAATTCCATGTCAATGAATTTGTCGTGCTGCCGAACGACATGCTGATGATATTCGCACCGGCGGAGATCGCATAGTCAACACCTTCGAATGTATTCGATAACGTTGAACCATCGGAACTGTTCGGAGAACATTTCACCGACATGAAATGGCAATTGTAACCGATGGAAGAAATTCCCAATCCGTTATTGGTCACAGCGCACGCGATGCCCGCGCAATGTGTTCCGTGCATGAACGCTGTTGTGTTCTGCGCTCCCGGAGGTGGTTGTGGATTTCCATCATTGTCAGCCACATCATAACCATACACATCGTCGGTGTATCCATCGAGATCATCATCAATTCCGTTTCCGCCGATCTCGCCTGAATTTACCCAGCGATTTGCCATCAGATCCTGGTGGTTGTAATTGATCGCGTTGTCGACGATGGCAATGACTACTGACGGATCTCCTGTAGAAATATTCCATGCCGAAGGGCCGTGAATTTTCGCGAGTCCCCATTGTAATCCGGAATTGAAATCGTTCGGAAGAAAATCCGGTCGTTGTAACGGAGCTTTTTCGGCGTAATCAACATACGGAAGATTCGAAAGTTCATTCGCGAGACTATCCACTCCAGCAAGATCGCTGAAACGCATTTTATAAATATGCTGGATCGGAATGTCAGGAGTGCGAAATGGTTTGATGATGGATGTTACCTGGTAGTGCGCGATGAGCTGTTCCATTCCGGAAGGTGGATTGGAAATATCCGGGATAACAGAGGATGTGTCATTCAGCTTGAAATAAATGACACCGTCTACAAAATCGGGTGAGATGGTCTGTGCGGGCAATTCAT
>DATJEX010000102.1:0-8525 GCA_035496135.1 Bacteroidia bacterium | reverse complement strand
CGTGTTAACGGGCTGATAGGGGCTGTAATATTTAACTTACTGGTCAAATGAATCGAATTATCCCACTCCTTTTTTGCGCCTGTTTCACATTGATGATCCTTTATTGTGGTTGTGAGAAGGAATACATTCGCCTGCATTTTGAAGGCACTTTCCGGGTCATTGACAGTTCATACCGATGGCAAATGAACCAGTCACCCATCAACAGCGTTTATGAATTTGATGGATCGGTTGAATTGTCTCCACGGGAATACCAGAAAAATGCTCCTACAGGATTTAAGTCCATCGATATAAAACTCAACAGTAATGTTTATCATGTTTTTGTAGACAAGAATGGGAATTTCAAGTTCCCTGCCAGCCCTCTCATTATGAGCGGATCCTATTCCGACGATGACCACTTCACACTCAACGTGCGGGAAAGTACATTGAGTCATGAATATGATTATCGGTACAGTGGAACAAGAAAGTGATCCTGTTTTTCACTCCCTTTTCATTTGTAAGGAATAAATCGCCCTTATTTCATACAAAATTCTCCTTCGGGAATAATCCGTTATTATCATTAATAGCTATCTTTAAATCAAAGCTGCCCGCCCATGCAAGTCTATGATGCTGCCCTTCTGAAACACTTCGGAGGCGTCCCTTTCGGGGCGACCAGCGAGGATGTGGCAAAGGCATTCGGGACACCCGACGAGATCGAAAATCTCGATTCAGGAGATGGAACAGCGGCTCCTGTCTGGCATTACTGGTCAAAAGGCTTTTCCCTTTTCTTCGACAGCGAGAACGGTACCCGCCTTTGCTGCGTGGAAGCCGATAATTCGGTGATCCTCGAGATGCTCGGCAAGAAGATCTTCCATCTCAATGAGAATGAGGTGAAGGAGTTGATGCATGATTCTGGTTACAGGGAACTGGACGAGGAAAACCACGAATGGGGCGAAAAAAGAGTAACATTCGACGACGCCAATGTTGATTACTATTTCGAAAAAGGCATCATGGTGTCGATAAATTTCGGTGTTATGTTCTGAGAAAATGCCCACTTTTGCAAAAATCAAATAAAACAGACACATGCGCATTTTTTTAGTTGGCTTCATGGGAAGCGGGAAATCAACGATCGGGGAAGGATTGGCTACCGAATTGGATCTGAAATTCATCGACCTCGATAAAGAGATCGAGAAAAAATACGGCAAGGACATCGCCGCGATCTTCAACACCGACGGAGAAAAACATTTCCGCGATCTTGAAAAACAAACGCTCGATGAGCTCATCGAGAACAACGACGATTTTGTCATGTCATGCGGAGGCGGAACAGCTTCCTTCGACGACAACATGGACAAAATGAACGAAGCCGGTGTCACGATCTACATCAAACTCAGCACCGATCATCTCGCAGAACGCCTCGAGCCGCTTGTCGACTCACGTCCTTTGCTCAATGGAAAACACGGACATGAACTCTGGACATTCATTCACGAGTTGCTCCAGGAACGCGAACCCGATTATCTCCGCGCGAAATACAAAGTGAAAGGAAAAGACCTGAAAGCAGCCGATCTCGCTGAATTCGTCCGCCTCTTCGAATTGAAAGAAGTGGCCAACGAAGAAGAGGAATAATTTTTTCTGAAATATTTTCAGCCCGGTCGAAAATGCCGGGCTTTTTCTTTTGTTCGAACTACGAAATGAGCGAATACGCGTAATACAGATCCGCCAATAGTTCGAAAGTTTTTTATTCGTACTTCGTACGATATGCACTTTCGTAGTTCGCATATTCGCCCATTTCGTAGTTCGTACTATAGCGTTAACTTTGCCCCTCATAAATTTCCTTCCGATGTCTACTGCCAAAACTACCACCGATATCACTTTCAACAAGAACGAGGACGCGATGAAACAACTCATCTCCGCTATGGAGAAACGTTTCGATAAAGTGGCGCTCGGTGGAGGAAAATCCAAAATTGATAAACAGCACGAACAGGGAAAACTCACTGCCCGTGAACGTATCGATTATCTTTTTGACAAGGAATCGCCGCGCATCGAGATCGGCGCTTTCACCGGCGAAGACATGTACAAGGAACACGGCGGTTGTCCTTCTGGCGGCGTGGTCGTGATGATCGGATATGTGAAAGGAAGACAATGTATAGTTGTCGCGAATGACGCCACTGTAAAAGCAGGCGCATGGTTCCCGATCACCGGAAAAAAGAATTTACGCGCACAGGAAATCGCGATGGAGAATCGCCTGCCGATCATTTATCTCGTCGACAGCGCCGGAGTTTATCTTCCAATGCAGGATGAAATTTTTCCCGATAAAGAGAATTTCGGAAGGATCTTCCGCAACAACGCCATCATGTCTTCCGAAGGAATTCTGCAGATCGCTGCGATCATGGGCTCGTGCGTCGCAGGCGGCGCGTACCTGCCCATCATGAGTGATGAAGCGATGATCGTGGATAAAACTGGAACTATTTTCCTCGCGGGATCCTATCTCGTGAAAGCAGCGATCGGTGAGAATATTGATAATGAAACTTTAGGAGGCGCTACTACGCATTGCGAAATTTCAGGCGTCACCGATTACAAATGCAAAGACGATAAAGATTGCCTCGACCGCATCCGCAACATCATGGACAAAGTCGGAGCGTACGAGAAAGCCGGATTCGATCGCGCAAAACCTTCTGTTCCGAAACTGGATGAAAATGAAATTCTCGGCATCATTCCCGATTCACGCGAGAAACCGTACGACATGCGCGAGATCATCAATCGCCTCGTGGATGATTCGGAATTCGAAGAATACAAAGAGTTGTACGGACAATCCATCATCTGCGGTCTTGCCCGCATCGACGGATGGGCCGTTGGCATCATCGCGAATCAACGCAAAGTGGTGAAGAGCAAAAAAGGCGAGATGCAATTCGGCGGAGTTATTTTTTCCGATTCTGCAGACAAAGCCGCGCGTTTCATCATGAACTGCAACCAGAAAAAAATTCCACTCGTGTTCCTGCAGGATGTCACCGGCTTCATGGTCGGTTCACGTTCGGAACAGGGCGGCATCATCAAGGACGGAGCAAAACTCGTGAACGCGATGAGCAATTCCGTCGTTCCGAAATTCACGATCGTCATTGGAAATTCATACGGCGCAGGAAATTACGCGATGTGCGGAAAAGCTTATGATCCGCGTTTGATCGTCGGTTGGCCAACAGCGCAGATCGCCGTGATGGGCGGAGCGCAGGCGGCAAAAGTTCTCGTGCAGATCGAGATCGCTTCCCTCAAAGCGAAAGGAGAAATTATCACGCCTGAGAAAGAAGCTGAGCTTTACAACAAAATAAAAGACCGTTACGACGCGCAGACTTCTCCGTACTACGCAGCCGCGAGATTGTGGGTCGACGGCATTATTCATCCGCTCGAAACCCGCAAATGGATCTCGATGGGAATTGAAGCGGCCGATCATTCGCCGATCAGGAAAGCATACAATGTTGGAGTGATCCAGACGTAACCAGTTGTCCGTTTTCGGTTTTCAGTTTTTCTAATGTGACTTTTATCAACGTTAAGGATTAATGTTACATGAGAACCTTTTTGCTTTTCTTCTTACTGTTGCCATTTTTACTCGAAGGCCAAACACAACCGCCATTCAGACAGGACAGTACTCTCTTTCGCAAAACGCATGTTTACGTTTCGTATGCATTCCGTCAAAACAGCAAAAAGCCGGAGGAGGTTCGTTTCTTTAACAGGAATGGACTTGTAACAATTGATGCAATATTAAGTACAGAAAACGGAGATACACTGGAACGATATAAGAATGCTTACGACAGTCTTGGAGAATTAGTCCTTGTTGATTGGTTCTATCCTGAGCATAGCAAAACATCACATATTATCACCTGGAATATCTACGAGGGCAAACATCTGTTCTCTACTCGTTCTGATTGGGTGGGTGATCCTGACAGCACCTGGTCACAGGATCGTTATGAATACGATTTACAAGGGCGCGCAAAAAGAATTATTACCGACCAGCACATTACTTACGACCATGAAGGTTATTCCGAATACAGACACGACACGATTCTCTATTCATACAATGCTGACACCATACTCACACTAAACAATGGTTATCAGAAAAGAAAATATTTCCAAACAGATTCCTCAAGTAAAATTGTGGCCGAATGGATAGATCGCTTCCAGGCCTTTTATGTCGATTGTGCTTATCGATATGATTCCAGCGGCCATCTTTCTCACATGGAATACAGACGTGAGAATGGCGATGTTTACTGGTGGGAAAACTATTCCTATGATGAAAACGGACTATTAATGAGGATGGAAATTTTCGAGGCGCAGATCAGCAAAGAAAAACCGATTGCAGTTTATACCTATCAGTATGATTATTACAAATAGTATTTTTTTATTCAAACTACTTAGCTATCGATTATAAAAAAGCATACAATGTTGGAGTGATCCAGACGTAATCAGTTTTCTGTTATCGGTTTTCTGTTTCTGATTTTCACTTGTTCATTGAACATTGAGCGTTTGACATTGTTCATTATTTGGAGCAAATCCACCAGTGTTTCAAAAAACGGTTCGTCCGGCTATCGCTATTGCACGGCAAAGCGTTTCTATCCGGGCTAAAAAATCCGGCCAGTGCTCCGAAAGAGTTCAGGAAGCCCGATTTGCACATCCATAAATCTGCATATCTGCACATTTGATCCTGTAACTTTTTCCCGAAACTGCGTTATTATTACATAATGCGGCCCTTCCTGTTTTTTATTCTCTTCGCTCCTGCCCTTCTGCGCGCGCAGGCCATCACCAATTCGGCGCATTTCTTTACCCTCCACGATTCCGTTTTTCATTACAACGACATTTACCGCACCGACAGTATCGAATGGGATTTTGATGCCGTTCAGCTTCTTCCGAAATCCTATCCACTCCTCGACTCCATCGCCAATTTCATGCTCCGACATCCGCAACTCACGATAGAGATCGGATGCAATACGGATTCAAGAGGAAGTGACAGCTTCAATAAATCATTGACATTGATGCGTGCCAATGATATTTTTTACTATTTCATCAATAAACATAATGTACCCAAGGAAAACATGGTGGTGTGGGGTTATGGCGAAACGAATCCACTTTATTCCGATGATTTCATTGGAAAATCGAATGACCCCGAAAAATATCATCAATTGAACAGAAGAACTGAATTCAGGATCCTCGCTACAAAACGGATCATGAATCCTGCTCCGCGATTCAATCCGCTCGACACAAGTTTTACTCCAGGTAGCTATGATCTTGAATTCATTCAATTCCTTCCGGGCAGAAGTGCGATTGACAGCTCCGCAACAGAGCTGGAAGTTTATTACAACATCGCGGGTTTCCTCAAACATCATCCTGCTGTTGTGATGGAAGTTGGCGCACATCTTGACTCGAGAGGCAGTGTGGAATATGACAATATACTTTCACAACAGCGCGCACAATCGGTTGTGAATTATCTAATTCGTCTTGGCGTTCCCAAATCACAGTTGGTTACAAAAGGTTATGAAGATGTCGTGCCTATCATTCCTAATACACAGATTGCAATGGCAACACAGAAAATTGATAAAGAAAAACTCCACGCCATCAACCGTCGCACCGAATTCAAAATAATTTCCATGCAATGAAAAATTCCATCAAAATATTTTTCATCCCGTTCTGCATTCTCCTCTTCAGCGGATTTGCTTCGCACAAACCCGACACGGTGCGGAAACAACCGAAATCCATACTGGTTCCGCCCGGTACAGTTTGGCTCCGTGACAGTTTATTCATTGACCAGTGCGAAATAAGAAATCTCGATTACCTCGAATTTCTATACTGGCTTCAGCGAACAGGCGACACGCTTTACACTTCGATGCTTCCCGACACGATTGATGAAAATCGCAAATTTGTCCTGCAGGAACCGTATGTTGAATACTACCTGCGTCATCCTGCATACAGAAACTATCCTGTTGTAGGTGTTTCATACGATCAGGCGGTTGCATACTGCAACTGGAGAACGAAAATGGTGAATCGATACATCTATATTCAAAAGCACAAAGAACTTTACAAATTGGACAATTGGGACACGATCAAAAATTATCCTGCCGTCGTCCGTTATCGTCTTCCAACTAAAGAAGAATGGGAATATGCCGCTGCAGCCGGACTGAACGCGGGAATGTATCCGCTCGGTTATGAAGAATACAATATCAAAACGGGAAGACCTGTTTCCGTCACCTTCGAATACGATGAGAATGCAAAACCTGATTGTTACCGCCGCTTAACTGATAAGGAACGCAAGCAGGGGAAATTGTATTACTATTTGGAAGACAAAGCTGCTCCCGTCATGTACGGCAAACCAAATCGTTACGGCATTTACAACCTCACCGGGAATGTTTCGGAGATCATCCAGGATTCCATTGTGAAAGGATACAATTTCAAAACCTACATCGACGGTTTGTACGGCGGAGATGACGGTTTATTCCAGTTCAAATATCCTGATTCACTCCGTGATGCTTATTACAAAAATGACATCCGCTACAATGGCCCGCAGATGTGGCTTGGATTCCGGTGTGTTTGTGAAATTCTGAGAACAAACTAATCCTGATCCATCTTCACGATCCTGAATACTTTTCTTCCCGACTCATCATGGATAGCGAGAAGATAAACTCCGCCCGGCTCCGAAGAAAGATCGACTTCCTGCGGAAATGAATTCACTGAAATTCTTTTCACTTCCTCTCCTGCAAGATTGAAAACAGAGATCGAGGTTTCTCCAGCTGAATTTCCATTCACAAAAATTATTCCTTCAGCCGGATTCGGGTAAATACTGAATCTTGAATCTGCAATATTGAATTGCGCAGAGCCTGTTGTGACAGGATTCGATTCCGCCAATCAGATCGTCATGTTCATGATGAGCAACTGGTGATTGCCTGCTGCATCAGTGAAATATCCGTTGTACAACGCATCGTTCGGATCACCGGTTCCGTCATCCGTTGGTGAACTGTCACCGATCGCGGCGAATTTTCCGCTTCCGTATCTTCCACACAACGCCATCACATTCGTCGTGCCGGTGGTGGAAGAAGAAGTTTTGTATATCACGCCTTTCGTCGTCGCGTTGTCGGCGTGATTGATCGTGAACGTTGTTCCGTTCGCCCATTGCGCTTCGGTCACGTTTCCCATCGGGCCATGAAGAACAGAATCCCCGGGAAGAGTGGCAACATTCGTCGTCGTCTGCGAAAAATTCTGCAGGTCGACACTGAAACCGAATGGATCGTTTTGTACAGAATTATTCGTGAAAAGATCATTCCAGATTCCCGGAGAATCCCAACCGTCGCCATTGCGGTCAGAAACATCGTGATCGGAAACAATGAAAAGCCCTCCCCCGTTCTGCACAAAATTGATGAGCGCGGTTTTTTCCGCTGTCGTGAAAACGATATTCGGTTCGTCGATGATGAACACTTTGTAATTCGAAAGATCCTGCGCGTTGGAAGAATTTCCATAAGAAATGACGCCGTTGTACGGAAGTGTTTCCACGATGTATCCCTGTTTCGCGCAATCAACTCCCCAAGCCGACAAAGATCCGTTCCAGAAAGTTTCCGGAGTCGCCGCTGTTATTCCTGATTGAGCCGGAGAAGGAATTTGGGCAGGATTCGATTCATTGCCTTGTCCCGCAACTGCAGGGCCATTCGTGTAACCGATATTGTGCGTATTAGCATCCACCACCCAATCGGCATTGCCCGCCATCTCGGCTTTCGTCGCGTCGAACAGAATTTTGATCGTTGTCTGGCAATAAATTCCGCTGAAGAAAACGAACGAAACAATAAGCATGAAAAATTTCTTCATGGCTCAGCGATTGATGATGAATTTTCCCGAGATCATTTGTCCGTTCTGCGTTTCGGTAATGAAATACATTCCGTTCGGCAGATCGGAAACGTCGGAGCGGATCAGATCATCCGAAGAATTTACTGACCGGATCATTTGACCGTTCACATCGAGGATCGCGATCGTTACTTTTCCGCTGAAAATATTTTTCACAGCGATTTCGTTGGCAGCAGGAACCGGGAAGAGATCGAGTGATGAAGTATTGATGAGATCTGAATTCATTCCTGTTGAAAGGCACGACAGCGAAAGTGTTCCACCCAGCGTGGTGAAATCCTGGTTGAACGATTGATAATATTCATTGGCGATCTGCTGACTGTGCACGATCAGTGTGTTCTCATCATTCTTCGTGTCGGCAGATGAAGACCAGTTGTGCGAACCGGTAAGCACGAGCGGATCGGAAGTGGAATCGCATTCATCCACGATGAGAAATTTATTGTGATAAAGGAAATTTGCATTCGAATAAACCTGCAGTTGCGTTCCAAATGCTGAACTCAGGATCGGGTAAGCGCCGAAGGAAGTGCTGTATTGATCAAGGATTCCTGCCGTGTATACGCCCGCGGACTGGCGCGACACGATCGCGTTCGCGTCATTCGTCTCCGTGAACGTGTACACGCCGAAGAAAAGTGAATTGTTCGCCGTGTTGATCGTATTGAGAATTTTAGTGTTCGCTCCATCCG
>DATJEX010000101.1:0-6393 GCA_035496135.1 Bacteroidia bacterium | reverse complement strand
CTTCGTGTCCCTACCAATCAATATGCTCTTACATTTTTTCCTTCCATGTAATACATGAAAGCGCGATTCACGACTTTATTTCCGCCAGGTGTCGGATAATCGCCGGTGAAATACCAGTCGCCTTTGTGATTCGGAACAGCGTTGTGCAATCCTTCGATCGTCTGGTAGATAATTTCAACTTCGGCATTGATCCCCGGAGGTGTGAGTAATTCGGAAATTTTCTGCGAGATCTCTTCCGCGGTGAATGGTTTGTAAATTTCTTTCACCACGTTCACTACTTTCTCCGCCGGTAATTCCTGCTGTGCTTTTGCTTTCTCGTAAACTTCCTCGAGCAGGTTTTCCTTGTAATTGTCTTTCAGTAATTCCACTGCAGCACGGAACGCGATGAAATCACCGAGTTTCGCCATGTCAATTCCGTAACAATCGGGATAACGGATCTGCGGAGCGGAAGAAACGATCACGATCTTTTTCGGGCCGAGACGATCAAGAATTTTCAGGATGCTCTGGCGCAATGTTGTTCCGCGCACGATCGAATCATCGATCACCACGAGATTGTCGCCTTTCTTCACAGCGCCGTAAGTTGTATCATAAACGTGCGACACCATTTCGTCGCGTTGCGAATCACTGGTAATAAAAGTGCGCAGCTTCGCATCTTTCAGCGCGATCTTCTCGATGCGCGGTTCCATATTCAGAATTTCGGAAAGCTCCGGATCGGCGACGGTTTTCATCGTAAGGATCTTCACTTTCTTCACGGTATTCAGGTACGCGTGCAAACCGTTGATCAATCCGTGAAAAGCGACTTCGGCTGTATTCGGAATGAAAGAGAACACTGTTCCTTTCAGATCGAAGCCAACACTCTTCAGCACATTTGCCGTGAGTTGCTGTCCTAAATTTTTTCTTTCCTCGTAAATATCCTGGTCATTTCCTCTCGAGAAATAAATGCGTTCAAAAGAACACGACAATTTTTCTTTTTGTGTGCGGATCCTTTTCTCTTCGTACTGTCCGTCTTTCTTGATGATGAGCGCGCAGCCCGGAGTCAATTCTTTTATTTCTTCGACAGGAACATTGAACGCTGTTTGAATTTGCGGACGTTCGGAAGTGACAACGACAACTTCTTCATCGGCATACCAGAAACACGGACGGATCCCATTCGGATCGCGCAGCACGAACGCGTCGCCATGACCGAAAAGTCCGGCCATCGTGTAACCGCCATCCCATTTTTTTCCGGCGTCTTTGAGAATCTGCTGAATGTTCAGGTCGCGCGCGATCAGGTTGGTGATCTCCGCATTCGTCGCTCCTTTGCTCTTGTGTATTCCGAATTGACGTTCCACTTCGCGATCGAGAAAGTGCCCGATCTTTTCCATGACGGTTACCGTATCCGCTTTTTCTTTCGGATGCTGGCCGAGCTCGACGAGTTGCTCGAACAATTCATCCACGTTCGTGAGATTGAAATTTCCCGCAACGACTAAATTTCTTGTGATCCAGTTGTTCTGGCGAAGGAACGGATGACAGTTCTCGATGGAATTTCCTCCGTATGTTCCGTAACGCAGATGACCGAGCAGTAATTCTCCGGAGAAAGCTACATGTCTTTTCACCCAGCGCGCATCTTTCATCTTCTCGGGATTCTTCTTGTATCCGTCGGCGAATTTATCGTTCACCTTTCCGAAAATATCTTTTATCGCATTCGTGGTATTGGAACGATAGCGCGAGATGTATCGCGTTCCCGGCTGCATATCGAATTTGATGGTGGCCACTCCCGCTCCGTCCTGTCCGCGGTTGTGCTGTTTCTCCATGAGCAGATACAGCTTGTTCAGGCCGTACATCGGCGTGCCGTATTTGTCAATATAATACTGGAGGGGTTTGAGCAGACGAATGAGTGCAATGCCGCACTCGTGCTTGATCGATTCACTCATAAGATGTTCCGCCGACCATTTGTTTTCCGAAAGAGGAAATATTCCTCAGTCCAATTATTATCCGTCGAACGGAGTACAAATTTACGGAATTCAGGGGCGCGAAGATCAACAAACGATGAATGCAAAAAAAGCGGGGATGAAAGCAGTTTCCGCGCCCTCCTGGATAAAGGGATTCCTTTGATACAGGATTGAAGCACTGTCCAACGATTTTTGGATGTATTTCAAAATTTTTCAGCTGACCTGTGACTGAACTAAGACTTTGAAAGATAAAACTGTGCTTTCCGGAATCGTTGAAAAATTTATCTGTACCCTTCAATTATTTATTAACAAGCCTTGACACGAGTTACAAATTGTTGGACATTTCACTACAATTATCTCCGATCCTCAATTTTCCAAATTCTTCCAAATGAAAAAAAATTTCCTCCTGCTACTTTCTCTTTTCACAACTTGTTTTTGCTTTTCGCAGAATGATCAAGCTCAGAATTACAAATGGGCGGTTGGGTTGCAGTTGAATACAATCGAAAGATTACCAGATCTTGGCAATGGCTCCTTAATCGATGAGAGATTTTACTTGGGCTCAATTGAAAAAAACAAGTCCTTCTCGATTGGCGTCCCGATTAGCAAAAGAATAAATGAGAACCTGTTTTTTAGAACAGGTCTATCGTGGACTCATAGAAATATCATTGAAGACGCAGCTCCTGTTAATCCATCTGGTGATTACGTGATTAATCATGCCCAAATTACACAATCCATTATTAAGATATCTCCTGGGATTTTGTGGGGAGAGTCGCAAAATAAAATAATGTTCTATGGTGGTTTTATTTTACCTGTTACAATTTATGGAACGACCAAAATAACTGAACACACGGATAGTTATTCGGCGGATACGATTTCTTATATGGAAGACGGAATAATTAGTATCCCCAACGGAATCTCTGTGGGAATAGGAAGTTTATCAGGTTTCTCAATACGTATTAATCAACACTTATGTGTTGGATCAGAAATCTCTTTTGCTTATGCATTTTCAAAAATTGGCGACGGCGAAACAGAATTAACAAGAACAAGCCTGTCCCCTGGAGGAAGCCCCCAAACCACTACTTTGAAATGGAATGATTCAATTCAACGTGTGGGGATTTTCGATATGCAAGGTTCTATCAGTTTTTCATTCACCTTTTAATCAATAATGCATTTAACCTCAAACCAAAAACCATGAAGACAAAAAAAATCGCTCGCTTTTCTGGACTATTATCTGTTTTTCTTCTCGCGAATTTGACGGCTCTCACTCAAAGTAACAATGTAAACTTTTGGGCCAAAAACGGAAATGCTGTTGTAGGGAATGGAAACAACTTTGGTACTTTTTACAATAGTCCTATTAACGTATATACAAATGGAGTAAATACCGCAGAGTTCACCGTTAACAACGGCTTCGGAACCGGAGATGGATTACTGATTTATAATCCGTCAGCTCCCGGATTTGATCTGGACATGTGGGCAGATAATGGAGCATCTCTGGGAACACATATTAGGTGGGGAGGAAGTGGTCTTATCGAAGGAGCAAATTCGAGATTTGAAATAAATGGTAATTACAATGGCCTCGCATTTTTTGCAAGGCAAACTACATTCCCTGCCGGAGGATTGAGTATACCACGTATCATCTTTTACATGCAGCCCGTTCAAAACGGGGCCGTAATTTGAACAATAATTTTTAAACAAATCCTTATGAAAAAACACTTCTTCTTTTTCTTTTCCCTTCTATCCTGTAGTTTTTGCTTTTCCCAGAATGCAACGGCTATAGACTATAAATGGGGGATTGGGCTCCAAATAAACCAGGTTGAAAAAAGAATTCCTATTCTGGAGGATGAGAGCGCTACGGGATGGGATGATGGTTATTTGTACAATGGTTCTAATCATAGAGGTAAAACCACAAATCTCTCTTTTGCTTTGGGCTTAGTGGCCGTAAAAATGAATGAACAAAATATGTGCAGAATAAGGTTTGGAGTCGATCGTATTGATATAAAACTCAATTGCAAGGGACCAGACGCCTCCAGTGGGACAAGTTTTATTAATGAAACCGCTTTTAAAAGAAGGACGGACTATTTATTTTCTCCTGGTTGGGGACTCATTCTCAATAAAGATAGAATAAACTTTTACGTTGGCCTGGAGGTGCCAATAAGATATTATTCTGCTGCGCAATTACATTATTACTATGAAACTGGAGACCTGGTTACAGGGGTTGTGGATTGGTCGAACGAAATTTTAGCTAAAAATTTTTCTGCGTTTTCACTTGGCATAGGAAACTTTGTTGGTTTTAATTATGAACTGAAGCAATGGCGATTTGGAGGAGAGCTTTCCTATGCATTTACATATAGCAGGCGACTTTCGAAATCCACTTTCGATGTCATAGATATAAATTATCAGAGCGGAACCAATACATCAAGCCATTTGGACTTTGAACCTAAGATATCTGAAATCGGACTTTCCGGAGTTCAACCATCTTTTATTATTTCATTCTCGTTCTAACTCAAAAAAGACCTGAGAGCAAAGGTATCAGGCAACCTACACATGAAAAAGTATCACCTAAGACTATTGGGCGTAGTTTCAATTATATTACTCGAAATAAATTACGCGTCTGGACAGGACAATTCGATCAATGCCCAAAACAATGATAGAGATTGGCATATGGGCGGAAATCAGGCAACAAATACAGGTAGCACTGTTTTTGGAACAAACTTTAATCAGCCGATTTATATACATACGGGCGGTACTACTATTGGTCAATTCACCGTTAACAACGGCTTCGGAACCGGAGATGGATTACTGATTTATAATCCGTCAACTCCCGGATTTGATCTGGACATGTGGGCAGATAATGGAGCATCTCTGGGAACACATATTAGGTGGGGAGGAAGTGGTTTGATCGAAGGAGCAAATTCGAGATTTGAAATAAATGGTAATTACAATGGTCTCGCATTTTTTGCACGGCAAACTACATTCCCTGCCGGAGGATTGAGTATACCACGTATCATCTTTTACATGCAGCCCATTCAAAACGGGGCCGTAATTGAAAAGGCGCGTTTTGGAAATACGGCCGGAGCGGTTGGCTTTTTCAGAGTAGGAGATAATCCAACCCTCGTAGATCCGGTGCGCAGAATGGAAGTTTTTGATAACGCCGCTGTGCCTCAATTCCGAATCACGCAAACACAATCTACGATCTACACCGATATGCAAACCACTGCTCTTGGCGATTTCATCATTCTTCCACATAACAGTGGTGCTGCGAACGTGAATCGTTTTGTAGGAATTCAAACAGCAACACCGGGAAATACACTCGAAATAAACTCACAGGCAGCGGGACCAACAGTACTCAATGGAATTTCACCTGGATCATCCGGCTTCAGTGGCTTGAGGTTTTCTGATTTAAGATACAATTCATCAGTACCCGCAGCTCCACAAAATGACCAGGGCGTATTATCGGTAGACGCCAATGGAGATGTAGTATATATTAAAGCTCCCAACGGGTTGGGAACTTGCAACAATCCGACTACACTCACTTCGCCAACTGACGTCATTATGAATAATATGAATGTCAGATTTGAAGGACAGGGAATACAAGCGAGTAGATTCGGGATAGGATATACCTGCTCGACACCAATACCAGGAAAATTCTCCGTATTGGAAGCTAACGGGGTGAACGGTGGAACAATAGGCGCCTACATTCTGAATACAAATAATGCTTCAAGCGCTACCACGTATGGAATGCAGTGCATTTCCTTACCGAACAATCCTAATCCACAAGATGTGGGTTATGTAGCTGGATATTTTCATGCTACTGCTTCAAAAACTTGCATTGCAGTTCAAGGTGTGGCAGACGGTTTAGCAAGCAATGGCACTGCGAATTATGGAGGATATTTCGTGGCACAAAACGGTGGGAATAATGAAGGGATTCACGCATTTTGCCCGACGAATCAAAATGGATTTGCAGGTTACTTTGACGGCCATGTAAATGTAAGCGGTGATATTGATGGTACGGGCAACTTCAACTACACATCGGACCAAATGTTCAAAACAAATGTGACAACCATCAGCAATGCTTCCTCTATCATTGCTTCTCTTCAGCCAAAGAGTTACTTTTTCGACACTACAAATGTTTATGGCCTGAATTTTAACTCGAGAAAACAATATGGATTCATCGCACAGGATGTACAACCAATTCTTCCGGAATTGGTCACCTCGGTTACCAAAGTTCCCGTATATGACACTCTTGGCAACATCGTAACACCAGGAGTTACATATCTAGCTCTGAACTACAATGCACTCTTCGGCATTATCGTAAAAGCAATGCAGGAAGAGCAGACCAAAACAGACAGCTTGCTTAATGTGATCGGAGCTATGCAATCCCAAATGAGCACCTGTTGCGAATCAAATGCGAGAGCTGCAAACGCTGATGCAAATTCAACCGATGTTCATCTTGCCAATTCAG
>DATJEX010000100.1:0-3868 GCA_035496135.1 Bacteroidia bacterium | reverse complement strand
TGTTGTACGCCAATTCAGCTTCAGGAGCCGGGGCGAGCGTAGACGCTTTGATGGTATCCTGCGCGCGGGCCTGCTGAAGGCAGCCTGACAGCAGCAGAAAACAGAACAGTATTCTTTGTCTCATGCGGGTGGAAATTTAAGTGTCTAAAATAGGAATTTCACAGCTGTATCCTCCAATTTTCCTGCCGTTTTTTCAATGATTTCAAAAGAAGCGATGAAGCCCAATCTTATTGTATCTTTAAACACATTTTACCTTATGGCTACCAAGAAAACAACAACAAAGAAAGCTTCCTTGTTGGGTAAAACTGAACTGGACTTTCTTGCTGCTTACCTCAACAACGCCTCCCCTACCGGTTTTGAATCGCCAGGGCAGAAACTCTGGCTGGAATATATCAAACCCTATATCGACGAACACTTCGTGGATACTTACGGCACCGCTGTTGGTGTCATCAATCCCGGCCAGAAATACAAAGTGGTGATCGAAGCCCATGCCGATGAGATCTCGTGGTTCGTGCATTACATCACCAAAGACGGATTCATTTATCTGCGGCGTAACGGCGGATCCGATCACCAGATCGCTCCATCCAAACGCGTGAACATTCACACCCCAAAAGGTCTCGTGAAAGCGGTATTTGGCTGGCCTGCGATCCATGTGCGTGAACCCGGCAAAGAAGAATCTCCTTCCCTGAAAAATATTTTTCTCGATTGCGGATGTAATTCCGAAAAAGAAGTGGAAGCGCTGGGCATTCATGTCGGATGCGTGGTGACGTACGAAGATGAATTCATGATCCTCAATGATCGCTATTTCGTGGGACGTGCGCTCGACAACCGCGCGGGCGGATTCATGATCGCACAGGTAGCGCGCCTGCTCAGGGAAAACAAGATCAAACTTCCCTACTCACTCTATGTCGTGAATTCTGTACAGGAAGAAGTTGGATTGCGCGGAGCCGAGATGATCACGCAAACCATTCGCCCGAATGTGGCGATCGTGACCGATGTGACGCACGACACGCAAACTCCGATGATGAATAAAATTGCGCAGGGCGATATCTCCTGCGGAAAAGGCCCTACCGTAACGTATGGCCCTGCGGTGCACAATAAATTATTGAACCAGATCATTGACACGGCGAAGAAGAATAAAATTCCATTCCAGCGTGAAGCGGTTTCCCGTTCAACCGGAACAGATACAGATGCATTCGCTTATTCCACCGGCGGAATTGCTTCGGCGCTCATTTCACTTCCGCTTCGTTATATGCACACGACGGTGGAAAGTGTTCATCGTCATGATGTGGACAGCGTGATCAAACTGATTTACGAAACGCTCCGCACGATCAAAGCCAACCAGGATTTCCGTTATATCAAATGATCGTATGAAAAAAATTCTCCCGTTCATCCTTTTCAGCACGGCACTGTTCTTTTCCTGTTCGGGCGATAAACCTGTTGACACACCTCCAACGGACAGTATTCCTGACTCGATCATTGCCAACAGTACGTTGCCGGATTCCACCAAAGCGAAATTCCGGATGATCGTGACAGCGCTTCCTGTTCCGTTCGATATTCTCAATCGTTTCTCGGGAGCGCATCTTCCTTTTCACGGAGAATTCCTGAATGCACCGGATCATTGCGGATCGTACACACTCGGAAAAGACCAGGCGCTCAATCTCGGAATTTACGGTGCTGACCTTGCGTACATGATCTCACAGGATAAACTCGGCGAGTCGGCTCCATTCCTCAAAAGTATCCGCACACTTTCCGACGCCATAGTTATTCCAACTGCATTCGATGCGAACATTCTTTCCCGTTATGAGACCAATTCTTCACGCAAGGATTCCATGCAGATGCTCGTCAATACATCTTACAAAAGAATTGACAGCACGCTGCAGAGCAATGATCGGCTTGTGCTTGCCTCGCTGGTGATCTATGGAGGCTGGCTCGAAAGCATGTACCTCACCACACAGCACATCGGCAATGAAAAACAGAATGACAAGAATAAAGTTTTGTTCGATATGCTTTCGCTGCAGCAGCCTTACGTTGATAACATCACAGAACTGCTCGCACAATTTCCATCCGACAGTACATGTGCATGGCTTCACCGCGACATCATCAGCATGAACTCAGCATTCCCGAAACCGGAAATGACGCCGGATGATTTTTCGAAACAACTTCTTGTGCTGAATGCGAAACTCGTAGCGACAAGAAATAAGATCGTCAATATTCAATAACCAAATTCCTTTAAAGCAATGGCGATTCTCGGTTCTATTGTCAAAAGGACGCTCGACCTCAACACGAAGATCCCGCGCAGGCGCAGGGACGCGTACAAACAACAGATGAAAACGCTGAAGAAACTGCTGACCAAAGCAGAATTCACAGCGTTCGGCGAGCATTATAATTTCACACGCATTCTCAGCGACAATGACATGCTCGGCGCTTTCCGTTCGGGCGTTGATATCTATGATTACTCTTCCATGTTCCGCAAATGGTGGTATCGCACGCTCAATGGAGAGTCGTATGTGTGCTGGCCGGAGCGTGTAAAGTATTTCGCACTGAGTTCCGGAACGTCCGAGCAATCGAGCAAACATATTCCCGTGACGAAAGACATGATGCGTGCGATCAGGAAATCAAGTGTGCGCCAGGTGCTCGCGCTTTCGCAATATGATTTTCCGCCTGAATTCTTTCAGAAAGGAATGCTGATGATCGGAGGAAGCACGCACCTCAATTACAACGGCACCTATTATTCCGGGGATCTGAGCGGCATCACCACCGGAAATGTTCCGTTCTGGTTCCAGCATTTTTACAAACCCGGCAACCGCATCGCGCGCGAACGTGACTGGAATACAAAACTCGAGGAGATCGTGCGGAATGCATCGCAGTGGGACATCGGCATCATCGCGGGAGTTCCTGCGTGGATCCAGATCCTTTTCGAACGCATCATTGAACATTATAACGTAAAGACCATTCACGACATCTGGCCGAATCTCGAGATCTACATCTGGGGAGGAGTTTCGATCAAACCTTACAAGAAAGGATTTGAAAAACTCACCGCGCGTCCGCTGAAATATCTCGAGACCTATCTCGCATCCGAAGGATTCATCGCGTTCCAGAAAAATCCGGATCACGAAGGACAGCGATTGGTAACGGACAACGGAATTTTCTTTGAGTTCATTCCGTTCAACGACGAGAATTTTGACAACGAAGGAACACTGAAAAAAAATCCGAAGACGTACACGATCGCGGAAGTGGACGGAGAAACGGAATATGCTTTACTCATCAGTACCTGTTCCGGCGCATGGCGCTATCTCATTGGCGACACGGTACGTTTTACTGATGTGGAGAACGCGGAGATCATGATCACCGGAAGGACGAAACAATTTTTGAGCCTGTGCGGAGAACATCTTTCGCAGGATAACATGACGCGTGCGATCGAACTTGTGGCGGAAGAGCTGGATATTGATATCAAGGAATTCACCGTCGCGGGGATCAATTACCAGAATCTTTTCGCGCACCACTGGTATATCGGCACGAATGATAAAGTCGATACCGCTTTGCTGAAAACAAAACTCGATGATCACCTCAAGGAACTCAATGATGATTACCGCGTAGAGCGCATGGCCGCGCTGAAAGATATTTTCATAGAAGTGCTTCCGACCGATGCTTTTCTCGAATGGATGGCGAAACACGGTAAACTCGGAAGCCAGCACAAATTTCCGCGCGTGATGAAAAATTCCAGGCTCGATGACTGGAAAAATCACCTCGAAGAATTCAAAAAAACATCAGCGACAAAATAGCATATGATCTCGGCAATCGGACAGGGAATCTTATTGGGCATCGCGCTGTGCTTTTCGGTTGGACCGGCATTCTTCAGTCTTAT